>NZ_JAEMQX010000195.1 GCF_016463645.1 Sphingopyxis sp.
AGCGCGGTGTTGAGCGCGGTCTGCCCGCCCATCGTCGGCAGCACCGCGTCGGGGCGCTCCTTCGCGATGATCTTTGCGACGATCTCGGGCGTGATCGGTTCGACATAGGTCGCATCGGCGAGGTCGGGATCGGTCATGATCGTCGCCGGATTGGAGTTGACGAGGACGATGCGATAGCCCTCCTCCTTCAGCGCCTTGATCGCCTGCGTCCCCGAATAGTCGAACTCGCACGCCTGACCGATAACGATCGGGCCGGCGCCGATGACGAGAATGGATTGGATGTCGGTTCTTTTGGGCATTATTTCTGTTCTTCTCTTGGGTGCATTTCGTTGCCGACGAAGCCGAGTTTGATGTGGTTCGCGAATTGAGGTTTCTTCAGTTCGCGAAGAAGGCAATCGACCGCTTCATATTTTTCGTCGGCCGAGGGCAGGACAGTAACTTGATTGTCGCTGCCGAGTTTCAACACACTGTGTTTGATTTCGCACTCCGTCTCGACGCGTGCCAGCATCGATTTCAGTCGCTCGGTATCGGCGTCCACGGGCGGATTTTCAGGGCTTTTTGCGCACCCCGCAAGCAGCGTAGCGAGGATGATGACCCGGACCGCCGAGCCTTTCATTTAAGCCCCCCAACAAATTTCTCGAACAGATAGAAGCTGTCCTGCGGCCCCGGACTCGCCTCGGGGTGATATTGCACGCTGAACGCGTTCTTGCCCGTGATCGCGATGCCGCAGTTCGATCCGTCGAACAGGCTCTTGTGCGTTTCGACCACGCCCTTAGGCAAGGTCGCGGCGTCGACCGCGAAGCCGTGGTTCATGCTGGTGATCTCGACCACGCCATCTTCGGCGCGCTGCACCGGATGGTTCGCGCCGCGGTGGCCCTGATGCATTTTCACCGTCTTGGCGCCCGCCGCGATGCCCAGCATCTGGTGGCCGAGGCAGATGCCGAAGATCGGCACGTCGCGCTCGAGCAATCCCTGTATCACCGGCACCGCATAGTCGCCCGTCGCGGAAGGGTCGCCGGGGCCGTTCGAGAGGAACACGCCCGCCGGCTGATGCTCCAGTACTTCGTCGAGGCTCGCGGTCGCGGGCACCACGGTGACGCGCGCACCGGCTTTCACGAGGTTGCGGAAGATATTGTCCTTCGCGCCATAATCGATCGCGACGACATGCGGGCGCTCGCCGCCGTCCTCGGTCGCATAGCCATGCCCCAGCGTCCACGCGCCGCCGGTCCAGTCGCCCGTGTCGGTGCGGCTGACCGCCTTCGCAAGGTCCATGCCCTCGAGCCCCGACCAGCCGCGCGCCATGGCGAGAAGCTCGTCGATGTCGAATTTGCCGTCTGCACTGTGCGCGATCACGCCATTCGGCGCGCCCGCATCGCGGATGCGGCGCGTCAGCGCGCGCGTGTCGATGCCCGCAAGCCCGATCACGCCCTGTTCGGTCATCCATTCGGGGAGCGTCTGGACGCTGCGAAAGTTGCTTGGCTGCGTCGGCAGCTCGCGCGTGATCGCGCCGAGCGCGCCGTGCACGCCGCGTTCCATATCCTCGGGGTTCGCGCCGACATTGCCGATGTGCGGGAAGGTGAAGGTAACGATCTGCCCGGCATAGGAGGGGTCGGTCAGGATTTCCTGATAGCCCGTCATCGACGTGTTGAAACAAATCTCACCTACGCTGGCTCCGGCGGCGCCATAGCCCACGCCCCACAGGATCGTGCCATCGGCAAGGACGAGGACGCCGGTGGCTCCAGAAGGCGCGGCGGATGGATTGGCTGGTGCCATTTAAACTGCTCCGGACGGGGGGCTAAACGGCCGACCAAGTAGGAGGCAAAAAAGTGATTCACAAGCTATCGGATTTGGAATCTTCCCGCTAGGGAGGGTCTTTCCGAAATTTGCAGCGCATGGGGACACGTGATGATTCGCGACGACATCAAGGCTGCGCAGGTTGCCGCCATGAAAAGCGGCGACAAGGCGCGGCTCGGCACCATCCGGCTGATGCTGGCCAAGATCAAGGACAAGGACATCGAACTCCGCACCGGCACGGCGCCGGCCGACGACGATGTGCTCGTCACCGACGTCTTGCAGAAAATGGTCAAGCAGCGCCGCGAATCGATCACCATGTACGAACAGGGCGGACGGCAGGAACTCGCCGACATCGAGGCGGCCGAGGTCGCGGTGATCGAGGATTTCCTGCCCGCGCAGCTTTCGGAAGCCGATGCGACCGCGGCGATCAAGGCGATCGTCGACGAGCTTGGCGCAACCAGCCCGAAGGACATGGGCAAGGTCATGGCCGCGGTGAAGGAGCGGCTCGGAAGCCAGCTCGACATGAGCAAGGCAAGCGGCTGGGTGAAGGCGGCGCTCTCCTGAGACACACTCTCCCCGCCTGCTTGCGGGCGGGTGTCGGCAGGGGCATATCGAAGATATGACCCTCACCCCGCAATGGCTGGACGAACTGCGATCGCGGATCACGCTGTCGACGCTTATCGGGCGGACGGTCAAGGTCACGCGCGCCGGGCGCGAGTACAAGGCGTGCTGCCCATTCCATAACGAAAAGACGCCCAGCTTCACGATCAACGACGAAAAGGGTTTCTACCACTGCTTCGGCTGCTCAGCGCATGGCGACGCGATCCGCTGGATGACCGACCAGCGTGGCCTCAGCTTCATGGATGCGGTGAAGGAGCTCGCCGCCGAAGCCGGCATGGATGTTCCCGCCCCCGACCCGCGCGCCGCGAAAAAGGCCGAGGAGCAGGCGAGCCTGCGCGACGTGACGCAGGCGGCGGCCGAGTGGTTCGCGCAGCAACTCGGCAGCAGCAACGGCGCCCCCGCACGCGAATATCTCGCGAAACGCGGCATTTCGGAAGCGACGCGCAAGGCGTTCGGCTTCGGCCTCGCGCCCGACAGCAGGACGGCGCTCAAAGAGGCGCTCAAGAAATTCCCGACCGCGATGCTCATCGAGGCGGGGATGCTGATAGCGGTCGACGACAAGGAACCCTACGACCGTTTCCGCGGGCGGCTGATGCTCCCGATCCGCGACGCGCGCGGGCGGGTGATCGCATTCGGCGGGCGCATCCTCGGCGGCGGTGAGCCCAAATATCTGAACTCGCCCGACACGCCGCTCTTCGACAAGGGCCGCACGCTCTACAATCTCGACAAGGCGAGCCCCGCGTCGCGGCAGACGAACCGGATCATCGTCGTCGAGGGCTATATGGACGTGATCGCGCTCGCCGAGGCGGGGATCGCCGACGCCGTCGCACCGCTCGGTACCGCGCTCACCGAGAACCAATTGGGCATGATCTGGCGGATGGTGCCCGTTCCCGTCCTATGCTTCGATGGCGACAGCGCAGGACAGAAAGCGGCGATGCGCGCCGCGATGCGCGCCCTCCCCCTGCTCCGCCCCGGCTTCAGCCTGTCCTTCGCGACTCTCCCGGCCGGGCAAGATCCCGACGACCTCGTCCGCGCGCGCAGCGCCGAGGGCTTCACGGCGATCCTCGAGGACGCGCAACCGCTCGTCGAGCGCCTATGGGCGCACGAGGTCGCCGCGGGCCCGCTGACCACCCCCGAGGAGCGCGCCGCATTGAAAACGCGCCTCCTCGCGCACGCCGACGCGATACAGGATGCCGATGTCCGTCATCATTATCGCGAGGCCTTCCGCGAACGGCTCGACGGGCTGTTCGCGCGCAAACAGCCCGAACGCTCGCCGCGCCAGCCGTGGACGCCCAACGCACCACGCGGGAGCAATCGCCGCTTCGCCCCCGACCCGCGTCTGCAACCTCCGGCCGACGAAACGCGTTCCATCGGGCAGGCCGGAATTTCGGCGCCTTATATCGCGGCGCTGATCGGCGGATTGCTGCGCTATCCCGAGGCGCTCCGGCGCAATGAGGAGGCGTTGACACGCCTGCCGGTGAGCGATTCAGGCGATGCCGAGCTGCTCGGTGTAATGCTTGACAGCGCAATGTGCCGGGAAGGGCTTGATTGCGAGGGGTTGCTTGCCATATTGGAGCCGATGAAAGTGTATAATAGGGCGACGACATTGCTCAGAGCCGACGGAATGCACTTCTCGTTCAATCGCAGGCTGGAAAGCAGTGACGAGGCCGCAGCGGCGCGCGAAACGGCGCTTCGTGACCTCGACGAATATATCGGCGTGCTGGTCACCCAGCCCGAAATCCGCGAGCGGCTGGCACAGGCCACCGCGGATTTCCAGCGCACGATGGATGACGAAGGCCTGGCGCGGCAGCAGAAACTGCGCGCCATGGATGAGGACCTGACCCGCCGCTTGGCCGCGCTGTCCGAGAGCAGCAGCCAATAACGACCAGCAAATGCCCTTTCAGGCAGGAAGAATAGATGGCCACCAAGAACACCGAAGCCGATACCGACGCCCCGCTGATCGACCTCAACGAGGCCGACGTCAAAAAGCTGATCGCGCGCGGCAAGAAGCGCGGTTACCTGACCTATGACGAGCTCAATGCGGCGTTGCCGCAGGACGAGATGTCGTCGGAGCAGATCGAGGACATCATGTCGGCGATCTCCGACATGGGCATCAACATCGTCGAAAGCGACGAGGATGTGCAGGAAGAGGCCGACGCCGAACCCGACGATGAAGTCGATGTCAGCGCCGGCACCGGTTCGGTTTCGAACCCGGCGATCGAAAAGAAGAAGGAAACGGTCGATCGCACCGACGATCCCGTTCGCATGTACCTGCGCGAAATGGGCGCGGTCGAG
>NZ_JAEMQX010000010.1 GCF_016463645.1 Sphingopyxis sp.
GGGGGTCCCTCTTCGACGCCGATCGGGGGTCCCTTTTGAACGCCGTTTGACAGTCGATCATGACGAACATCACCAGATACATGATGACGCCGCTAACGATCGTCTGCAGCGCGAGGCTGCGATAGGCTGGTTTCACGGCATTTCTCCTCGACGTGTCGCCACCCCGCGAAACTTCTAGAACCAGGCCCGCACCCCCATCACGAAGCTGACGCCGCTCGCATCCTCGCCCGCGGCGCGGGCGAAGCGCGCGGTGTCACCGACCTTGCGCGCCCATTCAACGCCGACATAAGGCGCGAATTCCTTCACGACCTCGTAACGCAAGCGAATCCCGAGCTCGAGATCCGAAAGCCCCGAACCGACGCCGGTCTCGGGCACGTCCTGCAGCGCGAAATTGACCTCCGCCATCGGCTGGAGGATCAGCTTCTGCGTGATGCGCTGGTCGTAATAACCTTCGAGCCGGGCGAGCAGGTCACCCTTGTTCGAAAGAAACAGCGCGCCCTCGACTTCGAACCAATAGGGCGCGAGCCCCTCGAAACCGATCGTCGCATAGGTGCGATCGGGGCCGGGTCCGAGGTCCTGCCTGATACCCGCCTGCGCGTTGAAATAAGGTCCGATCGCGCGGCTGTAGAGCGCCTGCACCTCGGCGCCCTCGATTCCTTCGCCAAAGACGCCTTCGCCTTCGCTCTTGATGGTCAGCCGGTTGATGTCGCCGCCGTACCATGCCTCGCCGTCCCAGCGAAAACCGTCGCGGCCCTTGCGCGCCTGATATTCGGCGAGATTGAAGCTGATGAATGCGATGGTTTGCGCGCCATTCTCTTTCATCATGTCGTGGCGCGAGTGCTCCATTTCAGCTTTCGGGTAAATGCGATCGGCATACCAGTCGCCCGGCGGCGCGGGAGCGGTCGCATCGCCGGGTGGCAGGTCGGTTCCGCTCCCGCCGCCCATGCCCGGCATCGGTTCCATTCCAGGCATCGCTTCCATCCCTGGCGTCGGCTCCATCCCCGGCATTGCGGGCATGGCGTCGGCTGAACTGGCCTTCGGAGTGCAATGACCCATTTTCGCGTGTTCGGGCGGACAATCTGGATCAGAAGATGACGACGCCTCCATTTCCATCGTTCCCATGCCGGTAGCGGGCTTCGCGGAAGCCTCGGCATCCGGCGTGCAATGCCCCATCGCGGCATGTTCCGGCGGGCAACTCGAAGGCTCGGGCGCCATGTCCATCCCTTGCATGCTGCCATGATCCATCGGCTCTTCGGCAGGCGCGGTCGGCGGCGGCGACGCTACCGGTGCGGGCGTGGGGGCCGGCGTCGGCGCGGGCGCCGAGCCGTGCATCGAATGATCCATCGATTGCGCAGCGGCCGGAACCGCGAAAGCGAGCGGCGCGATGCCGGCGAGGAGGAACGCGATCCGGGTCATTGCGCGTCCTCCTTCGGACGGACGCTGACGACGCGCATCATCCCGGCGTGCATATGGTAGAGAAGGTGGCAGTGGAACGCCCAGTCGCCGAGCGCGTCGGCGGTGAAATCGAAACTCGCGGTTCCGCCCGGCTGGACGAGCACCGTATGCTTGCGCGGCGAGCGGTCGCCTTTGCCCGTCACCAGCTCGAAGAAATGGCCGTGCAGATGGATCGGATGGCTCATCATCGAATCGTTGATCAGGTTGATCCGCACCCGTTCGCCTTCGATGAAGGGGATCGGCTCATGATAGTCGGACATCTTGATGCCGTCGAACGACCACATGAAGCGCTCCATGTTGCCGGTCAGATGGATGTCGAGCGAGCGCGACGCCGCGCGCACGTCGGGATTGCGTTCAAGCGCGACCAGGTCGTGGTAGGTCAGCACTTTGTGCCCGACATCTTCGAGCCCCTGCCCCGGCTCGCCCATACGATCCATCGGCATCGGCGATATCGTCTGGACGCTCGGATCGCGCTTGACCTGCGGCGCGACGCTGAAATCGCGCATGCTGTGCTGCATGCCGCCGGACCCATGATCCATGCCCGCCATCGCGCCGCCTTCGCCGGCGGGTGTGCAGTGACCCATCTTGGCGTGTTCCGGGGGGCAGGAAGGATTGGCCGCAGGCATGGGCATGGCGCCCATGTCACCGCCGCCCGAATGGTCCATGCCCGCCATGGAGCCGCCCGACATGTCCATGTCGCCCATGCCCATGTCCTTCATCGTGGCAAGCGGGCGTTCGCGAAGCGGTGGCACCTCGGCGATCATGCCGGCGCGCGGCGCGAGCGTCGCGCGGCCCATGCCCGACCGGTCATTGGCCTCGGCGACGAGCGCATAGGCGCGGTCCTCGACCGGGGTCACGATGACATCATAGGTTTCGGCGACGGCGATCTGGAATTCGTCGATTTCGGTCGGCACGACATTCAGCCCGTCGGCCTGCACCACCGTCATGCGAAGACCCGGGATACGCACGTTGAAGATGGTCATCGCCGAGGCGTTGACGATGCGCAGCCGCACGCGTTCGCCGGGATTGAAGAGCGCCGTCCAATTGTCGCGCGGCCCATGGCCGTTGACGAGAAATGTGTAGGTCGACCCGTTGACGTCGGCGACGTCGGTCGGGTCCATCCGCATCTTGCCCCAGTCGATTCGCTCCTTCAGCGGCTGGTCCTTGCCAGCGAGCAGTCCGGAAAGCGTCTGGCGCTGCATGTTGAAATGGCCGGGATTGACCTTGAGCTTGCGAAAGATCGCCTCGGGCGACAGCTGGCTGTGGTCCGACAACACGACCACATGTTCGCGGTCGTAGCCGATCGGATCGGGTCCGGCAGGATCGATCACGATCGGCCCATAATGGCCGAGTTGCTCCTGCAGTCCCGAATGGCTGTGATACCAATAGGTGCCCGACTGGACGACGGGAAATTCATAGACAAAGGTCGAGCGCGGCTTGATGCCGGGGAAGCTGACGCCGGGCACGCCGTCCATCTGGAACGGCAGAATCAGTCCGTGCCAGTGAATCGAGCTGTCCTCGTCGAGATCGTTGACGACGGTCAGGCGCGCTGTCTGCCCTTCCTTCAGCCGGACGAGCGGCGCGGGCACGGTGCCGTTAATCCCGATTGCACGGCTGACCTTGCCATCGATGCGCATCGTCTGGCGCGCGATGCGCAGCGTGATGTCGTTACCGGATACGGTCGGGAGGGGCGCGGTAATGCCGGACGACACCGGCTGGGCCCAGGCCGGGAACCATGCGGCCATCGCCGCAGCCGCCCCTCCGCCTAAAGCTCCACTGACGAACCGACGCCTTTCCATCTGCATATTCTTTCCGACCGTTACTGACTGTTCCTAAAGCTATACGCAGGCGGCACGGCTGCCCCTCAACAAAAATGCCGGACGATGAGGAGATGACGCCTGAACGAGCGGTCGAACCGTCAACCCTCCGCACTCGCGGACGTTCCCGCGAGTAATTCCCGGAGCCTGGTCCGCGCTCGGTAGAGGCGCGTTTCGACCGTCTTCTCGCTGACGCGCAAAATGACCGCGGTTTCGGCCTGGCTGACCTCGTCGACACCGCGGAGGAGCAAGACTTCGCGCAAATTCTGCGGCAGCTGGTCGATCGCCCCGCGAACCTTGGCGAGTTCTCGCCTGTCGGTCGCCTCGGAATCGGGCGCCGGACCATCGCTTGCTACGTGATGCGCATTTTCGAGCGGGAGCGCGCGGGAGAAAAAGGCGCGCACCTTTCGCCGTCTTGCCCAGTCGCGACATTTGTTGAGCGCGATACGGGCGATCCACGTGCGGAAGGGGCGTTCGCCATCATAGCGGTCGAGCGCCGAAAAACCGGAGACGAACGTCTCCTGCGTCAAATCCATCGCCTCGTCGGCATCGCCGATCTGCTTTACGATGAGCCGGTAGACACCCGTTTTGTAGCGGCGCAGCAACTCGCGATAGGCATCGTCACGTTGCGCGCGGGCGAGAACCGCCAAATCCTGGTCGCTACATTGCGATAAGTCGGCGCTCACCGCGCGTCGGCGGTCAGCGCCTTGACCACGCTCCTGTCGAACATTTCCGCCTGGTCGGGGTTGAGAACCCCGCGCATCGCGAAGAGATGCTGGAGCGTTTCCTTCTGCAACGTCCCCATCACCTCATGCGTCTCGTCGATCGCCTCCGTGACGCGCGGTCCATAGCCATGCTCGGCTTCGATCGCCTGCGCGAGCCGGACATTGGCGGCGCGCATCTCAAGCTCAAGCGCCTGCCGGCGACCGGCAAAGTCGGCTTCGATCCGCTCGAGTTTCGTTTCCTGCTCCGGGGTCAGATCGAGTTGACCGTGAAGAAGCGCATGAAGTTCGGTTTCGCTGGCTCTGGGCGCATCGGCCACCAGACGACCGACGAACACGCCGGCAATCGCCGCGGCGAAAGCAATGAGCCCCACGAGAAGAAGACGGCGCGACGGCATCGTTACTGCACGTCCAGCAAGGTGGAAGGCGCCAATGCGCTCGGCGGACCGAACGGGGTAAGGGGACTTGCCGCGACCGCTGGCTGGGAAATCGCGCTCCCCGCAAAAATACCGCCGCCAAGGGAGACAAAGGCCGCGAGCGCCATCAGGCGGCGCGTTGCTACCGCTTCGCGCCGGCGGATCGCCAATGCGCCCATGATGCGATCGTCGAGCGCGTCGAGCGCTGCGGGCAGATCGATCCTGTTCAAAATGCGAAGCTCCTCATCCATCGATCGTCTCTTCAAACCTTTCCATCATTGTACATACGCGCCGAAGCGCTTCACCCCTCACACTGGAATATTATACCGGAATATTTGAGGGCCATGCCGATATCCTGCGTATTAGCAGGACAGACACGCATTTGGAGGTGTTCATGTTCAAGTCTCTTCTCCCCTCTGCAGTGGCGGCTTTCGCACTGCTTATCACGCCGGTCGCAGCGAGCGCGCACACCAAGCTCGTCAGCTCGACGCCGGCCGCCAATTCGACCGTTTCGAAGGTCACGTCGGTCAATCTGCAGTTCAACGAAAAGATCGTCGCCTCGACCCTCAAGACCGAGCTGGTCATGACCGGAATGCCCGGCATGGCCAATCATGCACCGATGAAGGTGCCCTACTCGTCGATGATGGGCAAAGAGGGCAAGTCGGCGATGCTGATGCTCAAGCGGCCGCTGACGCCCGGAACCTACAAGGTCACATGGTCCGCGGCCGGCGCCGATACCCATCGCATGGGTAGCGAATTCAGCTTCACCGTTAAGTAAAGCGGTGGGGGACCCCGTCCTGATCGGCATCAGGTTCGCACTTTATGCGGACCTGATGCTCATCGCTGGCCTTGCTGCGTTCCCGCTCTATGCGCTGACACGAAGCGAACGCCTTGCGCCGCAGTCGATGATGGCCTCGATCTGGCGCGCAGAGCGATGGCTCTGCGCCGCCGGACTGCTTCTCTCCATCTTGGGGATGGGCGTGCTCGCGGCTTCAATGCAGGGTGTGGGGCTCCTCTCCCTGGAACTCCAGCCTTTCTGGGACCTTGTTCGCGAGACCGAGGTCGGCACAGCCTGGGTCTACCGGAGCGCAGCGCTACTGCTCGCGCTGGCCGTCGCGATCTGGATGGTCCGCTGGCCGACAACGTCGGCCGCCGTACTCGCGGCCGCAGGCTCGGTGGCCGTCGCGAGTCTGGTCTGGTCCGGCCACGCCGGCGCGACCGAAGGCGCCGCAGGCACCGCGCACCGGATCAGCGACATCTTGCACCTGATCGCAGCCGCGGTCTGGATCGGCGCGATCGGCGCCTTCCTGATCCTGATCTCACCACGTCGTGTCCGCGAATGGCCGGGCGGGCCCCAAATTGCGGCGCGGAGCCTCGAACAATTCTCGCGCGTCGGCACGATCTGCGTCCTCGTCATCGCCGCCACCGGCCTCATCAATAGCCAGATGATCGTCGGCGCCGAGAATCTCGGCCGGTCTCTCGGGTCGCCCTATGGACAATTGCTCCTTGCCAAGCTCGCTCTGTTTGGACTGATGCTTGCGCTCGCGGCCGCCAATCGCTGGCGACTGACGCCTGCGCTCGCGGCGGCGACGGCGGCAAGCGACGATGCAGAAAGCGTCGATTCCGATCCAGATGCGGCGCTCGCGGCCATGCGCAGGAGCCTCATCATCGAAGCGTCGGCCGCGCTCGCCATACTCGCGCTGGTTGCCTGGTTCGGGACGCTCGAGCCGTTCGTCGCCGCCGATCCGGTTTGACGCTCAACACCGTCTCCTGGTCCGGCTCGATCATGCTCGGGACCGGCTGGGCATTGATCGATGCGCGCATCGGGAACAGCCGTCCTCATGGCCATGTGGCGCATCAGGTCAGCCTCGCCGTCGAACGCGACCTCGAAATTTCCGGCGATGCCGACATGATAGTCCCTGCCGGACATGCGGTAGCCATTGCGTCGCAAGTCCGGCACCGCCTGGGGCCGCCAGGCGCCCTCGTGCGATCATTTTATCTCGACCCGCTTTTTCGCGCCGACGCGCGGCTGTCCGTCGGATCGGCGCCTGTCCTGTTGACACCGGTAGAGACAGCCGGACTATGCGATATCGCTAGCGGCGCAGACGCAAAGCGCTGGGCGTCCGGCTATCTCGACCGGTCGCAGGCGCGTCCGGTGGATGCACGCCTGTCCGAAGCGCTCGCGGCCCCCGATGATTTGTCGAGTGCCCGCGCCCTGGCCGACGTTGCCTGCCTCTCACCCTCGCGCCTGCGCGAAATCGTCAGCCGCGACTTCGGCGTGCCTCCGGCCAAATTGCTGCAATGGCTCCAGCTTCAACGCGCAGTGCGGGCGCTGGTCGGCGGCGGAAGCCTCGCCGCCGCCGCCGCCGCGGGCGGCTTTGCCGATCAGTCGCACTTCACGCGCCGCTGCGCCCAATGGCTCGGCGTCACGCCTTCGGCCGGCCTCAGCGCTTTCGCTTTCGAAATCGTGCCCTGAGCCACACGCGCCTAGCTCCGGCGAAACATTCAAGACCGGCGCGCCAGCTCGCGCCTAAACGTCTCGTCGAGACTCGCGCAGCCGCAATCCAGCGGCAAGCCAAAGCGTCGAAAGGAGACGGCCATGCCCGACCCGATACCCGTAGCGAGTTCCTACACGCCAGCGGCAGGATATCACTTCTTGACGCCCTTTTATGATTTCGGCGTCGCGGTGACGACGCGCGAGCGCGTGTGGCGCGACCGTCTCGTTCGCCATATGGCGCTCGGCGAGGGTGACGTTATTCTCGACATCGGTTCGGGTACGGGAAATCTCGCGCTGGCGATCGGCCGCCATAGCCGGGACGTCCGCTATCTCGGTATCGACCCCGACGAAGCTGCGACGCGAATTGCCCGAACCAAGACCGCGCAGATTGTTCCGCCGCCGGAGTTTCGCGTTGGCTTTTTCGCGGCTTCGGCGATCGATGACTGGCCCTCGCCTGCCAGGATTGCGATCTGCCTCGTCCTTCATCAGGTCGGGCTTGAGGAAAAGGCACGTCTGCTACGCGAGGCCTGGCAGGTGCTCGCGCCGGGCGGCAAACTCTATGTCGCCGACTATGGGGAACAGCGCAGCCGCCTCATGCGGTTGTTGTTCCGCCTCACGATCCAGCAGCTCGATGGCGTCCAGGACACCCAGCCCAACGCCGATGGATTGCTACCGGTGCTGATGAGAGAGGCTGGCTTTCGCGATATTTGCGAGCTTGAGACATTTCGCACGCTAACCGGTGCGATCGCCATCATCGAGGCCGGCAAGCCCCGGATCTGATTGGACGGGGCAAAGAAAATCCGAGGGATAATCACCTTCCTTGCGTATCGATAGGAGCGGCTCCATTCTGGAGCCGCCAGGAAAGCCACCAACGGCGAACACGGCCGGCGGCGTTCGGACGGCTCCGCCATAGGGTGGGCATCCGATATGGACGGGAGCGGCGACGATGCACGATCATCAAGGCGCGGAAAATGGCAGCGGGAGTACGACCGATCCGGTCTGCGGCATGATGGTCGACCCGGCCACCACGCCGTACATGGCGACGCACGGCGGCAAACACCATCATTTTTGCAGCGCAGGTTGCCTCGCCAAATTCGAGGCCGATCCCGATCTTTATGCCGCAAAGCGCGAGCCGGCCATAGCCGATGCACCCGAGGGCGCCATCTGGACCTGCCCGATGCATCCCGAGATCCAGCGCCCCGGCCCTGGAAGCTGCCCGATCTGCGGCATGGCACTCGAGCCCGTCATGCCAGCCGCATCCGACGGCCCGAGCGAAGAATATCGCGACATGCGGCAGCGCTTCTGGATCGGGCTCCTTCTCGCCCTCCCGGTGGTTGCGCTCGAAATGGGCGGTCATCTGACGGGCCTCCACCAATATGTCGGCCGCCAGACGAACAACTGGATCCAGATGCTGCTTGCGACCCCCGTCGTGCTATGGGCGGGCTGGCCCTTCTTCGAGCGCGCGTGGCTCTCGATCCGCAACAAAAGCCTCAACATGTTCACTCTCATCGCGATGGGGACGGGGGTCGCGTGGGGCTACAGCATGATCGCGGCGATAGCCCCGCAAATCTTCCCTGCCGCCTTCCGCGCCGCCGACGGCTCTGTCGCGGTATATTTCGAGGCCGCCGCGGTCATCACGGTGCTGGTGCTGCTCGGGCAGGTACTCGAACTCAGGGCGCGCGAGACGACGAGCGGCGCGATCCGCGCGCTTCTGGACCTCACGCCCAAGCTCGCCCGCCGCGTCCGCAGCGACGGAAGCGACGAGGAGGTCGCGCTCGAGGAAGTCGCGGTCGGCGACATGCTGCGCATTCGTCCGGGCGAAAAAGTCCCGGTCGATGGCATCGTCGTGGAAGGCCGCGGCTCGGTCGACGAATCGATGGTCACGGGCGAGTCGATGCCGGTGACCAAGGAGGCCGGCGCGGCGCTGATCGGCGGGACAATCAACCAGACCGGCGGCCTGCTCATGCGCAGCGAGAAGGTCGGGCGCGATACGATGCTCGCGCGGATCGTACAGATGGTCGCCGACGCGCAGCGCAGCCGCGCCCCGATCCAGCGCCTCGCCGATACGGTTTCGGGCTGGTTCGTGCCGGGCGTCATCGCCGTCGCCGTCGCGGCTTTCATCATCTGGTCGCTCGTCGGACCGGCGCCCGCAATGGCCTATGGCCTGATCGCCGCCGTCTCGGTGCTCATCATCGCCTGTCCCTGCGCGCTCGGCCTAGCGACGCCGATGTCGATCATGGTCGGCGTGGGGCGCGGCGCCGAAGCCGGCGTGCTGATCAAGAATGCCGAGGCGCTTGAACGGATGGAGAAGGTCGACACGCTCGTCGTCGACAAGACCGGGACGCTGACCGAAGGCAGACCCTCGGTCGTCGCGATCGAAGTCGCCGACGGCTTCGAAGAGCAGGATTTGCTGCGGATTGCCGCGAGCCTCGAGCGTAGCAGCGAACATCCATTGGCGGCGGCGATCGTCAAGGCCGCCGACGACCGGGGCCTCGCGCTGGTCGAGCCATCGGGGGTCGATCAGCCAGTCGGCAAGGGCATCGTCGGGGTCGTAGACGACAAGGCGATTGTCCTCGGCAATGCGAACTTTCTCGAAGAATATGACGTCGATCTGGGCGCGCTCGCCGAGGCAGCCGACCGCCTTCGCACAGACGGCGCGACGGCGATCTACATCGCGGTCAACGGCAAGGCGGCCGGCGTCATCGCCATCGCCGATCCGGTCAAGGAGACGACAAGCGCAGCACTCGCGGCGCTGCGCGAAGCCGGAATCAAGGTCATCATGCTCACCGGCGACAATCGCGTCACCGCCGAGGCGATCGCACGGCGGCTCGGCATCGACAATGTCGAGGCCGACGTCCTCCCCGACCAGAAGAGCGCCGTCGTCCAGCGGCTGCGCGAAGAGGGCGGGATCGTCGCCATGGCCGGCGACGGGGTCAACGACGCCCCGGCGCTTGCCGCCGCCGATGTCGGCATCGCCATGGGTTCGGGAACCGACGTCGCCATCGAAAGCGCAGGCGTCACGCTGCTGCGCGGCGACCTTATGGGTATCGTCCGGGCGCGGCACCTCAGCCATGCGACGATGGGGAACATCCGGCAAAACCTTTTCTTCGCCTTCGCCTATAATGTCGCGGGCATTCCGGTCGCGGCGGGGGTGCTCTATCCGGTCTTCGGGCTGCTCTTGTCACCGATCATCGCCGCCGCCGCGATGGCGCTTTCGTCGGTGAGCGTCATCGCCAATTCGCTGCGGCTGCGGTTCGTGAAAATCTGATCGAAGCGTCGCCGCGCCGTTCGGCGGCGGGTATTGAAAAAGGGAGAATGGGGATGAGAGGTTTCACTGCAGCGGCGATCGGGCTGGCGCTGGCCATGGCGGTTCCCGCCCACGCGGCCGCAACCCCGGATTATCAGGCGGCCGCCGCGACGCTGGCGCAATATAAGCAGGCGATCGAGAGCCGCGACCTGTCGGGCGTCGAAGCCTTGTTCGCGCCCGACGCCCAGATCTTCGAGTCGGGTGGCGTCGAAGGAAATTTCGCGCATTATCGCGACCATCATCTTGCCCCTGAATTGAAGGCGTTCAAATCCTTCGCGTTTAGCGACTATAAAATCTCGGTGCGCGGCGAAGGCGAGGTCGCGCTCGCCACCGAAACCTATAATTATACGATCGTCCTCACCAATGGCGAGACGATCGTGCGCGCGGGCGTCGCGACCAGCGTGCTCAAAAGGACCGACGGCCAATGGCGGATCATCAGCTTGCACAGCTCCTCGCGTAAGCCGAAGGCGTGAGCGGCGAGCGCGCGATAGGGTGCCTGTTCGCCGCGGCGCGATCAGCCCCGCTCGAAGACCGAAATAATCGGGCAGTGCGTCCGGTGGATCGTAACCGCGGCGGGGTCAGCCGCGAACTGCACATTTGACCCGCCCGAGTTTGGAATTGACGGCAAGTTGGACAAGGATCATGTGTCGACCGTGAAGCGTTGGCTTTCCCTCTTGCTCCTTCTGGGAGCGATGCTGGGCCTTTTGGCCCAGGAAGCGGCGTTCGCATCGGCGCCTGCCATGCCCATGCCGGCGGACACCACCATTGCCGCATCGGCGATGAGCGATGAATGCGCGGAAATGATGGGGATCGACACGTCCCAAGATAAGGCGCCCTGCAAGGGCCTGACACTCGACTGCATCGCCAAGATGGGCTGCGCATTGCCGCCAACGGTCGTGACTCCTGCCACCTTGTTGGCGACGTCCGACCATAGCGCCGAGCCGACCGACCAATTGCCGATCGCGCGTCTGCGCGGCCGCACCTTCGGACCCGAGCCCGACCCGCCCCTATTGCCCGGCTGAAACGCGCGATGCGCGGTGACCGTCGTCGCCGCGCATCCTTCTGCTTTTCAACCGAGGATATTCGACATGAAGACGATCATTGCGATGGCCGCAGCGCTTGCGGCTTTCACCACCGTGCCCTCCTTCGCCCAGGAGGCGGGCGGCCATTATGAATGGCAATCGCGGCAGGTCCCGGGCCCGAACAAGTCGGGCGCCACCACGAGGGTTCGCGTGTGGGTCGCGGACAAGCCCGAGCAGATGGCGAACTGCGACTGCGCCATGATGAAGACCGACGCGGCCGGCTGCATGCAAGCCATGCCCGGGCAGCGCATGTCGCCCTCCAAGGGCTGACGGCTTCCGTCCCCCGGCCGCCCGGCCGGGGGACATTCCCGCCTGTCTCGAAAGAGGGGGACATATGCGCATATATCTTGCGGCAATTTTGCTGATCCCGATGCCCGCGGCGCTGCGTGCCGAGCCGATGACGCTCGATGCGGCGCTCGTCCGCGCGGCATCGGAGGCGCCCGAATTGCAGGGCCGCGAAGCCGGCATCGATGCCGCCCAATCGGCGGCGATCGCCGCCGATCGGCTGCCCGACCCGAAACTCAATATCGTCCTGCAGGATTTCCCGGTGACGGGTCCCGATGCAGGCCGGTTCAATCGTGACAACTTCACGATGCAGGTCGTCGGTATCAGCCAGGATTTTCCGAACCCCGCCAAGCGGCGCGCGCGTGCAACGCGCGCGCAGGCCGACATCGGCATCGCCCGCGCCGACGAAGCGGTCACCGCGCAGGACATCCGGCTCTCGACCGCTCTCGCCTGGGTCGATCTCTATTATGCCAAGAAGCGGCTGAAGGAACTCGACCTGCTCGATGACGGCCTCGAGGATCTTCAATCGACGGTGACGGCACGGCTCGCGAGCGGCGCCGCGCGCCCGGCGCAGGCGCTCGAACCCGACCAGCTTCGCGCCGCGATCAACGATCGCCGCAGCGCGCTCGCGGCCGAGATTGCCCGCGCCCGCGCGCAGCTCGCGCGCTTTACCGGCGACGCGGCCGCCGACACGCTGGGCGATTTGCCGCCGCAGGCGATCGACGAGCAAGGATTGCGCGCCGGGATTGATGCCTTGCCAAGGCTGCGGGCGCTCGACGCCCGCGCCATCGCCGCCGACGCCGAAACCGGCCTCGCGCGCGCCGACAAGCGCCCCGACTGGAGCGTCAACGCGGCCTATGGGCGGCGCGAGCCCAATTATGGCGACCTCGTCACGGTCGGGGTTACCGTCGACCTACCCTTCTTCTCGAAAAAGCGGCAGGACCCGAAGATCGCCGCACGCGCCAGCGAAGCGACGCGCGCCCGGCTCGACCGCGAGGCCGCGAAGCGCGACATCGCCGCGGCGCTCGACGCTGATCTCGCCGACCATCGCATGCATCATGAGCAGCTTGGCAATGCACGGTCACGGCTGGTGCCGCTCGCCAAGAAGCGCGCCGAACTCGATCTTGCAAGTTACGCCGCCGGAAAGCTCGACCTCGGGACTGCGCTCCTGTCGACTCTCGCGCTCGCAGAGGCCGAAGTCGATGCGCTCGCACGCGAAGCCGAGGTCGCGCGCGACGCGATCCGGATCAACTATATTTATGGGGAGGCAGGTCGATGACCGATGCAACATCAGCGGCGCGTTGGCGCGCCGGAATCCTGACCGCGGTACTGATCGCGGGCGGCGGCGGCTATTGGCTCGGACAGAGCGGTCAGAGCGACGCACCAACCGAGGCCGGAAGCGGCGGGCGGAAGATCCTCTATTATTATGACCCGATGTTCCCGAACCAGAAGTTCGACAAGCCCGGCAAGTCGCCCTTCATGGACATGCAGCTCGAGCCCAAATATGCCGACGAGGGCAGCGGTGCGGCGCCAGGCGTGTCGGTCGACCCGGCGGCGCGGCAAAGCCTTGGCATAAGGGTGGTCGCCGCAGAAATGGGCAGCCTTGCCGCGACCTTCGACGTCAACGGCAGCATCGATTTCAACCAGCGCGACGTCGCGATCGTCCAGGCGCGCTCGGGCGGTTTCGTCGAGCGCGTCTATCGCCTCGCGCCCGGCGATGTGATTGGCGTCGGCACACCGATCGCCGACCTGCAATTGCCCGAATGGGGCAGCGCGCAGACCGAATATCTGAGCGTCAAAAAGCTCGGAAAACCCGACCTCACCGCGGCGGCGCGGCAGCGGCTGCGGTTGATGGGCATGCCCGAAGGCGTGATCGCCGAGGTCGACCGGACCGGGCGCACCGGCGGCAAGCTGACGGTGCGCGCGCCAATCGGCGGGGTCGTCCAGACACTCAATGCGCGCGCAGGCGTGACACTCGCCACAGGCCAGACGCTCACCGAAATCTCCGGGCTCGAAACGGTGTGGCTCAACGCCGCTCTTCCCGAAGCGCAGGCCGACTTGGTGAAGATCGGCCAGCGGGCGAGCGCGACCCTCACCGCTTTCCCCGGCGAAATCTTCACCGGCCGGGTCATTGCCATCCTGCCGACCGCATCGGCGGACAGCCGGACGCTGACAGTGCGCGTTGAGCTCGCCAATCGCGGCGGGCGCCTGCGCCCCGGCATGTTCGCGGTGGTGGCGCTCGGCGGCGACACGAAACCGGCGCTGCTGGTTCCGAGCGAAGCGGTGATCCGCACCGGTACGCGCAGTATCGTGATGCTCGAGAAGGGCGACGGACGCTACCATCCTGCCGAAGTGGTTGCCGGACGCGAAGGCGGTGGCAAGACCGAGATATTGCAGGGGCTCGCCCCCGGCGAGAAGGTCGTCGCGTCGGGCCAGTTCCTGCTCGATTCCGAAGCAAGCCTGACCGGCCTCACCGTCCGCCCGCTGGAGGCGGCGCAATGATCGCGAAGATCATTCATGCCTCGGTCGCGGCACGCGGGCTCGTCGTTGCGGCGGCGCTGATCCTGACATTGCTCGGGATCGTCGCGGTGCGCACGACGCCGGTCGATGCCCTACCTGACCTGTCGGATGTCCAGGTCATCATCCGCACCACCTATGCGGGCCAGGCGCCGCGGATCGTCGAGGACCAGGTCACCTATCCGATCACGACAACGATGCTCTCGGTGCCGGGCGCGCGCGTGGTGCGCGGCTATAGCTTCGTCGGCGACAGCTTCGTCTATGTCCTGTTCGACGACGGCACCGATCCCTATTGGGCGCGCAGCCGCGTGCTCGAATATCTAAGCCAGGTGCAAAGCCGGCTTCCCGAGAGCGCACGCGCAAGCCTCGGCCCCGACGCGACCGGGGTCGGCTGGATCTATGAATATGCGCTCGTCGACAAGAGCGGCCGCCACGATCTCGCCGAGCTGCGCAGCCTTCAGGACTGGTTCCTCCGCTTCGAGCTCAAGTCGGTTCCCGGCGTCGCCGAGGTCGCGAGTATCGGCGGCATGGTGCGCCAATATCAGATCATCGTAGATCCACAGAAGCTCGCCGCCTTCGGCGTGACCGCATCCGAAGTGGCAGACGCCCTCAAGCGCGCCAACCAGGAAAGCGGCGGCGGCTCCCTCGAGCTCGCAGAGGCCGAATATATCGTCCGCGCGAGCGGCTATCTGAAATCGCTCGACGACTTCCGCGCGGTGCCCGTTCGCACCGCCGCCGGCGGCGTCTCGGTAACGGTCGGCGATGTCGCGACGGTCCAGATCGGCCCCGACACAAGGCGCGGCATCGCCGAACTCAACGGCAAGGGCGAAGTCGCGGGCGGCGTGATCGTGATGCGCGAAGGCAAGAATGCCCGCGAGGTCATCGACGGCGTCCGCACCAAGCTCGCCGAGCTCAAACGCAGCCTGCCGCCCGGCGTCGAGATCGTCACCACCTATGACCGTTCGGGGCTGATCGACCGCGCGGTCGACAATCTTACCTCGAAGCTCGTCGAAGAGTTCATCATCGTCGGGCTCGTCTGCGCGCTCTTCCTCTGGCACGCGCGCTCGGCACTGGTCGCGATCCTGACGCTGCCGCTCGGCATCCTCATCGCCTTCATCGTGATGCGGCTGCAGGGACTCAACGCCAATATATTGTCGCTCGGCGGCATCGCCATCGCGGTCGGTGCGATGGTCGACGCTGCGGTGGTGATGATCGAAAATGCCCATAAGCATCTCGAACATTGGGAGCGCGATCATCCGGGCGAGGAACTGAAAGGCGCCGAACGCTGGCGCGTCATCACCGACGCCGCCGCCGAGGTTGGGCCCGCCCTCTTCCTCAGCCTCCTCATCATCACCTTCTCCTTCCTCCCCATCTTCACGCTCGAAGGCCAGGAGGGACGGCTCTTCTCGCCGCTCGCCTTCACCAAAACCTATGCGATGGCGGCCGCCGCGATCCTCTCGATCACGCTCATCCCGGTGCTGATGGGCTGGCTGATCCGCGGTAAGATACCCGCCGAACAGAGTAATCCGGTCAACCGCTGGCTGACCCGCATCTATCGCCCGGCACTCGACTGGGTGCTCGAACGGCCGAAAAAAGCGCTCGTGATCGCCGGCCTCGTCTTCGCCACCAGCCTGTGGCCGATGACCCAGATCGGCGGCGAGTTCATGCCGCAGATGCACGAAGGCGACCTCCTTTACATGCCCTCGGCGCTACCCGGCATCTCGGCCGCAAGGGCATCGAGCCTGCTCCAGCAGACGGACCGACTGATCAAGACCGTGCCCGAGGTCGAGAGCGTGTTCGGCAAGGCGGGGCGGGCCGACAGCGCGACCGACCCCGCGCCGCTCGAGATGTTCGAGACGACGATCCGCTTCAAGCCGAAGGACCGTTGGCGCCCCGGCATGACCGAGGAGAAATTGATCGAGGAGCTCGACGCGCGGGTCCGGGTTCCGGGGCTCGCCAATTTCTGGATTCCCCCGATCCGCAATCGCATCGACATGCTTGCGACCGGGATCAAGAGCCCGGTCGGCATCAAGGTCGCGGGCTCGGATCTTGCCGGGATCGATCGCACCGCCAAGCGCATCGAAGCGGTCGTCAAGACCGTACCCGGCGTAGCGTCGGCGCTGGCCGAGCGGCTGACTGGTGGGCGCTATATCGATGTCGACATCGATCGCGCCGCCGCAGCACGCTACGGCCTCAATGTCGCCGACGTGCAAGCGATCGTCTCGGGCGCGATCGGCGGCGAGACGATCGGCCAGACGGTCGAGGGGCTCGCCCGCTATCCGATCAGCGTCCGCTACCCGCGCGAGCTGCGCGACAGTATCGGCGAGCTCGCGAGCCTTCCGGTCCTGACGCCGTCGCGCCAGCAGATCACGCTCGGCACGGTGGCCAGAGTCAAGGTCAGCGACGGGCCGCCAATGCTGCGCAGCGAGAATGGCCGCCCGGTGACCTGGATCTACGTCGACAGCCGCGGCCGCGATTTGCAGGGCCTCGTGCAGGACATCCAGCGGGCGATCGCGCGCGATGTCGATCTGCCGCCCGGCGTCAGCGTTTCCTACACCGGGCAGTTCGAGTTCCTCGTTCGTGCGACCGAGCGGATGAAGGTCGTCGTGCCGGTCACGCTCGCGATCATCTTCCTGCTGCTCTACCTGACCTTCCGCCGCTGGGACGAGGCGCTGCTCATCATGGCGACCCTGCCCTTTGCGCTCACCGGCGGGCTCTGGCTCCTCTATCTGCTTGGCTATAACCAGTCGGTCGCGAGCGCGGTCGGGTTCATCGCGCTTGCGGGCGTTGCCGCCGAGTTCGGGGTCGTCATGCTCATCTATCTCAAGCATGCGCTCGCCGATCGCAGCGACGGCCACATATTGGCCGCGGTTCGCGAAGGCGCGCTGCTCCGCGTCCGCCCGAAGGCGATGACCGTTGCGGTTATCCTCGCGGGCCTGTTCCCGATCCTCGTCGGGACCGGCACCGGCTCCGAAGTGATGAGCCGCATCGCCGCGCCGATGATCGGCGGCATGCTCACCGCGCCGCTGCTGTCGATGCTTATCATTCCCGCCGCCTATCTGCTGATGCGAAGGCGTGCGGCTCATCCCGTCCAACCCGAAGGAGAAACGACATGAATAAACTCACTGCGATTACGCTCAGCCTTGCGCTCGGCGCTGGACTTGTCGCCTGCGGCAAGCAAGGCGAAGCACCGAAGACGGAAGAAAAGGCCGCGATGGCCGATGACACAGGGACCATGGCGGCCCCGGCCGAAACGAAGCATGGCAAGGGCACGGCGACCGTGACCGCGATCGATACGGCAAAAGGCCAGGTCACGCTCGATCATGGCGCGATCGCCGAACTCGAATGGCCGCCGATGACGATGGGTTTTGCGGCGAAACCCGAGCTGCTGAAGGACATCAAGGTCGGCGACAAGGTCGCGTTCGAGCTCAATTGGGACGGCAAGGCCGGGACGATCACCAAGCTCGACAAGGCGCCGTAACGCGCCGCCATTGCGCGCGGTGGCCCTAGTTGCCGCGCGCAATGGCTGCTTTGGGGCGCTGGCGGAAGACGGCTGTACTCGAACCTAGTCGGACAGCGCCTCCAGAAGCGGGCAGCCCCCGGCATCGCCGGCGCCGCACGCCTCGACAAGATCGCCCAAGACAGCGGCCATCCGGTCGAGGTCGGCGCGCTTGGCGAGGACGTCGGCAAGCTGGCTCTCGGCCATATGGCGCGCCTGATCGCAGCTATGGCCGCCGCCTTCGGCAAGAAGGAGCAAAGTCCGGACCGTATCGAGGGGAAACCCCAGTTCGCGCGCGCGGCGCACAAATGCAAGGCGCCGCACACCAGCTGAATCATAACGGCGAAATCGCCCGTACCGGACCGGCGCGGGCAGAATGCCGATGCGCTCATAATAGCGGATCGTCTCGATATTGCAGCCGGTAAGCCGAGAAAGCTCGCCGATGGGGATGGTGCTTGAGGGGGCCATTGCGATTCCGCTTGCATCTGTAGTCACTACAGATGGTAGACTTGCCGCTACCGCGAAACAAGGAGTTTGAATTTGGCTGGAGATGCAAGGCGTCCAAAAGGATTTGGGGCCATTTCGCTGGCGCTTGGCGGGATCGCATCGGGCTTTCTCGCAGCCACCTGCTGCGCCCTCCCCATGCTGCTGGCCTCGGCGGGGCTCGGGTCCGCCTGGCTCGTCGGCATAGCGGTCCCGGCCGCGCCCTACCGGCTCTGGTTCGTCGCATTCGGCGCAATTTCGCTCGTCGCCGGTGGCGTCCTGCTGGCGCGCCAGCAGATGCGCGCGGCGCGCTGCGGCGCCGATGGCCTGTGCGTGCCCGCGTCGCTGCGCTTTGTGACCCTGATCGGACTGCTCCTCGCCGCCGTCCTCCTCTGGCTCGGCTATCGCTATGCTTGATCCCTCGCCGGTCCTGCAATCGACGCTGACGTGTCCGCTCTGCGGTCAAATCGCCGACGAAATCATGCCCACCGATGCGTGTCAGTATTTCTACGACTGCAAGGGATGCGGCGCGCTGCTCAAGCCGCTGCCAGGAGACTGCTGTGTCTTCTGTTCCTATGGCACGGTACCCTGCCCGCCAATACAGGTTGACGGCGGCAAGGGCAGTTGCTGCGGCTGAGCCGCAAGCCGCCGACAGTCCCGATAGCGCGGCGGCTAGGCATTTCCGGCGGCGATGGCCTCGATGACCCGGCAATCCGACACCGGCCCGCCATCGCAGAGCTGGACGATACGGGCAAGTTCAGCACGGAGCCGCGCCATCCGTTCCAGCTTTTCATCGACATCGAGCAGGTGACGCGCCGCAACTGCGCGGATTTCGGCGCAGTCCTGCCCCGGCCCCAAGGCCAGCGCCGTCAACGACCGGATTTCATCGATCGAAAAGCCGAGGCCGCGGGCATTGCGGATGAATGCGAGGCGCCCGACATCCTCATCCCCGTAGGTGCGCCGGCCAGAGGCTGTGCGCGCTGCGCAAGGCAGCAATCCGATATCCTCATAGAAGCGGATCGTGTTTACCTTGGTGCCGGTGCGTTTCGCCAGGCCGCCGATCGGCAGCCGCGTGTCGCGCGCCATCTCCCTTCCTCTCAGTCTCGTTTCGATTTCAGCTTGCTTCTACAGTTACTGTAGAATGTAGAACAGGGGAATGAGCAACGACAGCAATTGCGGCTGCACGGGCGACACCGTCAGGGCCGAACGCGATCCCGCCTATCGAAGGGCCTTGTGGATCGTCGTAATTCTCAATCTCGGCTTCGGCGCGATCGAGATCGTCGGCGGGTTCATCGCCAACAGCCAGGCGCTGAAAGCCGACTCGCTCGACTTTATCGGCGACGGCACGATCACGTTGGCCGGCCTCGTCGCGATAGGCTGGACTGCGCTCGCCCGCACGCGTATCGCCTTGGCCCAAGGCCTGTTCCTGCTGTCGCTTGGCATAGGGGTCATCGGCGTCGCGCTGTGGCGTGCCCTGACCGCGGTTCCGCCCGAAGCCGAGCTGATGGGCGGCATCGGCGCCGCCGCCCTCCTCGTCAACCTCACCTCGGCCGCGGTCCTCTCGCGGTTCCGCGAAGGCGACGCCAATGTCCGGGCGGTGTGGCTGTTCAGCCGCAACGACGCGATCGCCAATGTGGCGGTGATCATCGCCGCCGGCCTCGTCGCATGGACCGGGCAAGCCTGGCCCGACCTTGCAGTCGCCGCCATCATTGCCACGCTTTTCCTGCATTCGGCCTATGAGATTCTACGCAGCGCGCGGACCGAATTGCGCGAACTGTCGACTGTGCCCGGACAATAGGGCCAATGCCCCCCGCCCGCCGCTTTCTCTCTCTGCTGATCGCGCTCGCTGCAATCTGCGGCCTCGTCGTGCCGACGGCACAGGCCCGCACTGATGCCGGCGAAGTCCAGACCATCTGGCGCCTGCTGGACTATGTTGCGGTCGACTATGGTGGAGCGGTCTCGAATGGCGCGGTGACGAGCACGGTCGAATATGCCGAGATGACCGAGTTTTCCGCCACCGTTCGCAAGGGGATCGAAGCGCTTCCGGTATCCCCGGCGCGGGCTCGCCTTGTCAGTGAAGCGGGACAACTCCAGACGGCGATCGCATCGAAGGCGGACCCCGGCAAGGTGGCTGGCCAGGCGCGCGGACTCGCGGCGGACCTCCTCGCCGCCTACCCTGTGCCCCTCGCGCCGCGCAACGCTCCAGATCCCCGGCGCGGAGCCCAAGTCTATCTGGAAAATTGCGCCAGCTGTCACGGCGCGCGCGGCGATGGCAATGGACCTCAGGCCAAGGGGCTCGACCCGGCACCTATCGATTTCACCGACGCCGGACGCGCTCGCAAGCGCAGTCTGTTCGCGCTCTATCAGGTGATAGGACAGGGGCTCGAAGGCACGTCCATGCCCAGTTTTGCCCATTTGCCCTCCGACGACCGCTGGGCGGTAGCAGCCTATGCCGGTGGATTTGCCTTTCGCGACGTCGCAGCCGGCCGGCGTGTCTGGAACCAGACCCCTGCGGCGCGCGAACTGGTCCCCGACCTGCAAGCCTTCACGAGTCTCAGCCCGGAAGTGCTTGGTCGTGGGCTGGGATCGGAGCAGGCCGACGCGCTTACCGCCTATTTGCGCTCAGATCCCCAAGCATTGACAACCGCTTCGCCCGCGACGCTTGCGGTTGCCCGTGACAAATTGGCGCAAAGCCTTGCCGCGTACCGCAAGGGAAATCGGAGCGAGGCAGAGCGTCTCGCGCTGTCCGCCTATCTCGACGGTTTCGAACCGATTGAGCCGATCCTGACGACGCGCGATTCCGCCCTTATGGCGCAAATCGAATCCGCGATGTCCGATTATCGCGTGTCCATCGCGCGAGGTGTGCCGGTCGATGCGGTCGCGGGTAAAGCCGCCGCAGTCGAAACCCTTTTCGCCGATGCCGAAGCTGCACTGTCTCCCGATGCAGCCAGCGACGCATCGACCTTTGTCGGGGCGCTTACCATCTTGCTGCGCGAGGGTCTCGAAGCGCTTCTGATCATCGTGGCGATGATCGCCTTCTTGCGAAAGGCCGAACGGCCTGAGGTCCTACCCTATGTCCATGGCGGCTGGATCGCAGCCCTGGCAGCCGGCGGCGCAACCTGGGCAGTCGCGACCTATGCAATCTCGATCAGCGGAGCGAACCGCGAGTTGACAGAGGGATTTGGCTCGCTTTTCGCCGCAGTCGTTCTCGTCTGGGTCGGCATCTGGATGCACGGAAAGTCACATGCGGAGAGCTGGCAGCGCTATATTCGCGAAGCGATGGGCAAAGCGCTTTCACGTCGCTCGGCCTGGTTCCTGTTCGGGCTCGCTTTCCTCGTGGTCTATCGGGAAGTCTTTGAGACCATCCTGTTTTTCGCAGCTCTCGCCGCGCAAGGAAGCCGCAGCGCGATCGCCGCCGGAGCCGGAACCGCAGTGGTGATCCTGGCAGCAATCGCATGGGTCATGCTTCGTTACAGCCGGGTCCTGCCGATCGGAAGATTTTTCGCTTACAGCTCTTCGCTCATCGCTATCCTCGCGGTTGTCCTGGCCGGCAAGGGCGCGGGCGCGCTACAGGAAGCCGGCCTCCTCGGCATCACCCCGCTAGCTCATTTTCCCCGCTTCCCGGCGATGGGGATATTTCCTTCGCTCGAACCGTTGTTGCTCCAGCTTCTCGCGCTTGCAATCCTCTGGATCGGCTATCGTTACAACAGTCGGCAACATCGCCGCATCGAGACAGCGCCCGGTCGATGAGGGGAATCATCACGGGGTCGGCGCACTCCTCCTTGGCCGTAAGACGGCTTCCGAAAAGAGCCTCCGAGCCAGAGTGCTTACCCGGCGCCCGTTACGCACACGAGTTAGGCCTGCTATTGCGACCCGATGCCCGAAACGTCCAACTGGAACGGCCGACTTAGCCTCGGCGACTATCATGCTCTCTGGTCGGGTTCGGTTGGCGATGCCGCCGCGCACCGCCATTTTGCGGCGCAGGCAGTGTTTTGTGCCGAGCCGCTTACCGTGGTCGATGCTGATGGCGCGCGCCTGTCGGGGCGTTGCTTGCTCATCGAACCCGATACCGTGCACCGGCTGCTCCCCGCGCCCACGGCTGAATTATGGTTCGTCGAGCCGACAGTGGTCTTCGGTCCGCCGGTAGATCTGAAAGACCGGCTGATCTGCTCCGATCCGATTCATGTCGCGCTGCCGGGACAGCGGTCCTTCTGGAAAAACTGGCTCACGCGAGGCGCCCGACCCCCGCTCGATCCGCGCATCACCCGCGCCGCCGCCTCGATTGACCGCCTGATCCCCATGGGCTCTGTCCGTCTCGCGGCTGTGGCGGAGGAGAGCCGCCTTTCGCTCGGCCGCTTCCGGCATCTCTTTGCCGCCGAGATCGGCATGCCCTTCCAGCGCTTTGTGCTCTGGCGAAGGTTGATTATCGCCTTCGACGAATTGGGAATGCGCCGCAGCGCGACCGAGGCCGCACACATGGCAGGGTTCAGCGACAGCGCGCATTTCGCCCGCACGATCAAGGCGATGTTCGGTATCCGGGCAAGCGACCTTTTCATCGAATCATAGCCTCTCCGTTCAAGCCGGTGCGTGATCGCGCCTGGTAGAGGCGCATCATGTCAGACGCACACAGAGACTTCGTCCCGGCACTCGGCAAGAGCGGATCGCTCGACCGCTACGATGCCGCCATAGCCCTCATGACCAGAGAGAAAAGATGGCGAAGCGACTTGCTGCGCTTCGCCGAACCGCGGCCGGGCGAGCGGATCGTCGATATCGGGTGCGGCACGGGAACCTTTGCGATCGCCCTCAAGCAGGCGGCGCCGGAGAGCATCGTTCTGGCGGTCGATCCCGACCCCGCCGTGCTGGAAATCGCGCGCGCCAAGGCTGAGGTTGCCGATGCCGAGATTCGATGGTTCGAGGCTATGGGCGACGAGCTGGACGGCATCGACGCACTCCGGCAATGCGACAAGATCGTATCGAGCCTGGTCCTTCACCAGTGCCCGATGGCCGTTAAGGAAGCGATTGCCGCGCAGATGTTCAGGCTCCTGAGGCCGGGCGGGACCCTTTTCATAGCCGACTATGGCGAGCAGCGCTCGCTGCTGATGCGCATGCTTTTTCGACAGATCCAGCTGCTCGACGGGTTCGAATATACCGAACCCAACGCTAAGGGCTGCGTCCCGGTGATCCTTAAAGCCGCGGGTTTCGAGGCGGTCGAAGAGATGAGAGTCATCCCGACGCCGACCGGCTCGATTTCAATCTATGGGGCGAAGCGGTAGTTTCTCGCCCGGCCCGCGCGGTCGCGGCTAGCCGCGCCAGTGACGCCCGCGGTGATGGTGGTGCATCCGGCGCTTCTGATAGCGCCGCTCGTAGCGGTCCCGCCGTTCATAGCGGCGATCATGGCCGCGGTAGTAGGGATCGTAGCCACGATAGCCACGATCATAGCCATAATTGGGCACGCCGTGGCGTGAGGAACGATAGTCGCGGTCATGACCACGTGGCGCGTCATGTCCGCGGCTATATCCCCCGCGATCGCCATGGTGCTGGGCAAGCGCTGTTCCGGGGAGCGCGAAGGCGAGCATCGCGGCCGCGATCGTCATCAGTTTTCGCATGTCAGTCTCTCCTTTTCGTGGCGTTCAAAATCCCCCTTCATGTTTGAATGCGCTGTGAATATTGGCTCCGATGCTGCCGATCGGACGGTGACCCGGCGTCTCCATGCGACAGGCCGATGGCGGGAGAGACAGTATCGCGCCGCATGGTGGGCACCCGTCCCGCGTGGACGAAGCGGGACGGGTGCGGGCCCTCATTTGCCCTTTGCCGCTACCGCGGCCTGGACTCGGGCCTCGACCTGTTCGGGGCTCGGCTGGACGAGCATCTCGCCATTGACGAAGAAGGTCGGCGTGCCCCGGACGCCGACCGCACGCGCGTCGGCGATGTCCTGCTCCATCCAGGCCATCGCATCGGTTGTCGGCATCGCGCGCGCCTTCGCGACATTGAGGCCGGCCTTCTCGGCGGCCGCCCAGGCACCGTCCATCTTGCCGTCGTGCCATTCGGGCTGCGCTTCGAGCAGGGCGGCCGTCACCGGCTCGAGCTTGCCCTGGACGCGGGCGGCTTCGAGGATCACGATCGCCTCGGCCGAGCCGGGGTGCAGCGGCAGGTAGCGCATAACGAGACGCACATCCTTGGGATATTTGGCAACGATGCCCTTCACCGTGGGATAGAAGGCGCGGCAGGCCTCGCACGACGGGTCGAAAAATTCGACGATGGTGACCGGGGCATTTTTCGGTCCGATGATCGGCGAATGCGGGCGAATGAGGCTGTCGACGGGCCCCGCCACGACCTTCTTCGTGGGTTCGCCCTCGGCGGTTCCGCTGTAGAGCATCGCGCCGCCGGTGAAAGCGAGTGCGGAAACGACAAGCGTGGCCACCACTCCGATGCGTTTGTTCATGATTTCAGTCTCCTTTGGAAGTTGAGCAAGAGGGTGAGGATGAGCGCGAACGCGGTCAGCGACGGGAGGGGCAGCGGCACGCCTCCGATTGCCATGCTCTCTCCCGAGCATGATGGACCGCCGGTGCAGGGGACGATCGGGGCCGGAATGACGCCGACGTAGAGCAGGCTATGATAGAAAGCGACGAGACCACCGCCCGCAGCCAGCGCCAGCCCATAAGGAACGATGGCGCGGTCCGACCTGAACGCCGCGATGCCGAGAATGATCGCAAGCGGGAACATGAAGCTACGCTGGAACCAGCAGAGGTCGCACGGCGCCTGGCCCATGACCTCGCCGACGAAGAGGACGGCCAGGCTCGACAGGAGGGCGATTGCCCAGGCCGCGCCGAGCGGACGCCATTTGTGCGGCGCGAGCAGCGGAAAGCTCGTCATCGCCGGCCACCTTTGAACTTGGACTTGGGCCGTCGCGGCGGCGGTGGCGGCTTGCTGTATTTGGACTTGAGGTAGCTGAGCAGGATGCCGTCGATCGACGCGATCATTCGCTGGAAGCTGGTCTTGATGCCGGGAAGCCGGAGCCAGGCAAAGGGCCCGCGGCAACGATAGCGGTGAACGAACTTCGTCCCGCTCGCCGTCGGCGTCAGGATATAACTCTCCTCGAACTGGAGGATGAAGCTCGGCTTGACGTCGAGTATCAGCTCCTCGCCCGGGCGCGCGGAGAGCACCGCCGCGGAGACTTCGAGAAACTTGGGCTTGTGCGGATCCATGCGCATCGAATAGCGGATCGCGATCGGGTCCTCGGCAAGCTGCTCGATCCGGACATAGGGATTCCAGATCCGGTGGTTCTCGAAATCGCCGAGGACCGCCCATATCTGCTCCGGACTATAGGGGAGGTCATGCTCCCGCTCGAACTCCATCAGCTTAACTCCTCTATCGATCGGCCGCCGGGCTTTGCCCCGCGCCGATGTCGGTGACGCCCGCAGGCGATGGGTCGGCGTGCGCGCCGCCCGTCGTGAACCAGCGGCGCAAGCGCGGGACCATCCGGCGTTCGAAGCCCGCCGCGAGGCTGAAGGACGCCGGCACGATCAGCAGTGTCAGCATCGTCGACAGGATGAGCCCGCCGATCACCGTGACCGCCATCGGCGCGCGCCATGCGCCGTCGCCGGTGAGCGACAGCGCGGTCGGGATCATGCCCGCGACCATCGCGACCGTGGTCATCAGGATCGGCTGCGCGCGCTTGTGTCCGGCGTCGACAATCGCCTCGTCGCGCGGCACCCCCGACGCCATTTCCTCGATCGCGAAGTCGACGAGAAGGATGCTGTTCTTGCCGACGATACCGAGCAGCATCAGCACGCCGATGAACACGGGAAGCGAGAGCGGATAGCCCGTCAGCAGCAACGCGACCGCCCCGCCGAGCGGGGCGAGCAGAAGCGAGCCCATGTTGACGAAGGGCGGGATGATCTTGCGATAGAGTAGGATCAGCACAGCGAGCACGAGAAAAATCCCCGATACGACCGCGATCGCGAAGTTGCGCAGCATCTCGGCCTGCCACTTGGCGCTCCCGAGTACCAGCCGCGTGACCCCGGCGGGCAGCGCCTTGAGCGCCGGCAGCGCCTCGACCTTGTCCATCGCCTGACCGGTCACGAGACCCGGAGCCAGGTCGGCCCCGATGGTGAGCTGGCGCACCTGGTTGGTCCGATTGATCTGGGTCGGGCCGGCGCCGAAGCCGATCTCGGCCACAACCGAGAGCGGCACCGTTCCCCCGTTCCGGGTCGGAACAGGCATATTGCGCAGCGTATCGAGCCGCTCGCGCGCGGTTTCCGCAAGCGCGACGCGCACCGGTATCTGCCGGTCGGACAGCGAGAATTTCGCGCTATTCTGGTCGATCTCGCCCAATGTCGCGACGCGGATCGACTGGCTGAGCGCCTGCGTCGTCACGCCGAGCTGCGCCGCGAGCGCGAAGCGCGGGCGAATGACGATCTCGGGGCGCTGAAGATTGCCCTCGACACGCGGCGACCGGATTTCCTTCACGCGGGCCATCTCGGCAAGCAGCCGGTTGCCGACATCTTCGAGCTTCTTCGGGTCGTCGCTGCCGAGCGTGATCGAGATGTCGCGGCTGCTGCCGCCGCCGCCGCCATGCTGCGACTGGAAGTTGATTCGGGCATCGGGAACCTGCGCTAGCCGCGGCGCGCGGTCCTTTTCGAACTCGGTCGAGGTCAGCTCGCGGTCCTTGCGCAATTTCAGATAGACCGTCGCCGTGCCGACATCGATCCGCGACAGGGCGGATTCGACGAGCGGGTCGCGCTTCATGAGATCGGTCACCTCGTCGGCCACTGCCTCGGTCTGTTCGAGCGTTGCGCCCGGGGCGAGCTGGATGGCCACGCGGCTCGTGTCGGAATCGATCGACGGCTGGAAGGTCATCGGGAGCAGCGAGAAGCTGAAAATGGTCGCAAAGAGCGCCAGCACACCGATGCCGACCACCCAGACGCGATGGTCCTTGATGTAACCGAGCCATTTCCAGCGCCCGCCGCGCGCACGCGCGGCAGCGGCCCCGCTGGTGTCGAGGCTCCAGCGCAAGATGCGCATATAGGTGTCGATCAGCGGGCCCTCGCCATGCTTTTGCGGACCCTGCGCAGAGAGAAAATAGGCGGCGAGCATGGGTGTGATCATGCGCGCGACCGCGAGGCTCATCAGCACCGCGGCCACGACCGTCAGTCCGAAATTCTTGAAATATTGCCCGGCGACGCCCGGCATCAGCCCGACCGGCAGGAACACCGCGACGATCGTCATGGTTGTCGCGAGCACCGCGAGGCCGATCTCGTCGGCCGCATCGATCGAGGCCTGATAGGCCGATTTGCCCATCCGCATGTGGCGCACGATATTCTCGATCTCGACGATCGCATCGTCGACCAGCACGCCGGCAACGAGGCTGAGCGCGAGCAAGGTCATCATGTTGAGCGAGAAGCCCATGAGGTCCATGAACAGGAAGGTCGGGACCGCCGACAGCGGGATGGCGAGCGCCGAGATCAACGTCGCCCGCCAGTCGCGCAAGAAAAGGAAGACGACGACGACCGCGAGGATCGCGCCCTCGACCATCGCATTGATCGCCGAATGATATTGGCCTTTGGTATATTCGATATCGCTGAACAGCTCGGTGAATTTGACCTTGGGGTTTTCCTTCTCGAGTTTTCGCAGCTCCTCGACCGCAGCGTCATAGACGGTCACATCCGAGGCGCCCTTGGCGCGCTCGAAGCCGAAGGTCAGCACCTGCCGCCCGTCCTGCTTCGAGACCGAGCGCTGCTCGGCGTAGAGATCCTTGACCTCGGCGATATCGGCGAGGCGCACGGTCCGGTTCGTCCCGACCGAGATTAGCGTTTCGCCGAGCGCGTTGGCGCTGCTCGCGTTCCCGAGGATACGCACCGCCTGCTCGGAGCCCGCGACCTCCATCCGGCCGCCGGCCGCATTGACATTGAGCTGGACGAGCTGGGTGTTCACCGCGGCGGCGGTAAGGCCGTAGGCGCGCATGCGTTCGGGGTTGAGGATGACGCGGATTTCGCGGCTGACGCCGCCCCGGCGATAGGCGTCGCCCATGCCGGGGACCGCGATCAGCCGCTTCGCGACGACATTGTCGACATACCAGCTCAATTCCTCGAGCGTCATATCGGTGGCCGAAGCCGACCAATAGGCAAGCGTGTTGCCCGAGGTAGAGAGGCGGATAACCTGCGGTTCGAGGATGCCGTTCGGCAGGTTGCTGCGGATCTGGGTGATCTTGTCGCGAATGTCAGTCACCGCCCGGTCGATCGGCGTGCCGATCGCGAACTGGACGAAGGTCTGCGACTGGCCTTCGGTAACCGTCGAATTGAGCTCGTCGATCCCCTCGATCGTCCGCACCGCCGCCTCGACACGCTGCGTGACCTGCGTTTCGAGTTCGGTGGGCGCGGCGCCCGGCTGGGCGATGATGACGATGGCGCCCGGAAAATCGATGTCGGGATCGCTCTGGACCCCCATCATGAGGAAGGAGACGATGCCCGCCACCGTCAGACCGAAGAACATGACGAGCGGCGGGATCGGGTTCCGGATGGACCAGGCCGAGATATTCTTGAAGTTCATCCTCTCTCCCCCTTCCGGTTCGATCCCACCGCGACTGTGCGCCCTCAGCCCATGCTGCGATCGCGATAGGCGAGCAGGCGAAGCGCGTTGGCGACGACGACGAGGGTCGAGCCTTCGTGCGCCGCGACCGCCGCACCGATTCCGAGTCCGAAGATCGTCGCCGGCACGAGGACCACGACGACGCCGAGGCTGACCACCAGATTCTGGCGGATGATGCGGCGCGTCTGGCGGCTAAGTCCGATCGCGAACGGCAGATGAGCGAGGTCATCGGCCATCAGCGCGACGTCGGCGGTTTCGAGGGCAACATCGGACCCCGCGGCGCCCATCGCGATCCCGACGGTGGCGCTCGCCATCGCCGGTGCGTCATTGACGCCGTCACCGACCATGGCGACCGGCTGCTGCGCCTTGAGGTCGCGAATGGCGTCGACCTTCTGATCGGGCATCAGGTCGCCCCAGGCCTCGTCGATCCCGACCTCGGCGGCAATCGATTCCGCGACCTTCTGGTGATCGCCCGAAATCATGATCATCCGGCCGATGCCGAGCTCGCGCAGTTTGGCGATCGCGGTGCGCGCCGCTTCGCGCGGCGTGTCCATCAGACCGATCGCGCCAAGATCGCGGTCGCCCATACGAACGACCATCGTCGTGCGGCCCTGCTCGCGGAGGCCGGCGATCGCAGCCGCCACTTCGCCGCCGATCGGCGCGATGCCGTCGGCACCGAACATTTCGGCCTTGCCGATCAGGACGGTTTCGCCCTCGACCTTTGCCGTGACGCCGCGACCCGTCAGGCTGTTAAGGTCGTCCGCCACCGGTACGCGCGTCGACGTCAGCATGGCCTCGCCATCGCGCGCGATGGCAGCGGCAAGCGGATGATCGCTCAGCCGCTCGACCGCCACCGCGATCCGCAGCAGTTCCTCCTTCGGCACGCCGCTGGCCGGCAGGACGTCGGTGATGCGCGGCTTTCCTTCGGTGAGCGTTCCCGTCTTGTCGAACGCCAGCGCGGTCAGCGAGCCGAGATTTTCGAGCGGGCCACCGCCTTTGACCAGCACGCCGCCGCGCGCCGCACGCGCAACGCCCGACAGGACGGCACTCGGCGTCGCGATCGCGAGCGCGCACGGGCTTGCCGCGACAAGGACCGCCATGGCGCGATAGAAGCTGTCGCGGAACGGCTCGTCGACAACGACCCAGGCGAAGAGCAGGACGAACACAAGCGCGAGCACGCTCGGCACGAAGATGCGCTCGAACTTGTCGGTGAAGCGCTGGGTCGGCGATTTCTGCGTTTCCGCCTCGCTCACCATCTTCACGACCTTAGCGAGCGTGGTATCGGCCGCAAGACGGGTTACCGCGATCTCGATCGCGCCATAGCCGTTGATGGTGCCCGCGAAGACGCGATATTTTGCGTCGAGTGCATCGGGCTTTGCCGCGGCCTGCGCACGATCGGCCACCGGTTCCTTGTCGACGGGGACGCTCTCGCCGGTCACCGGAGCCTGATCTATCGCCGTGCGGCCAACGACGACGAAGCCGTCGGCGGCAAGACGCTCGTTGGGCTTGACGATGACGGTGTCGCCAATCGCCAGCTGCTCGACCGGGACTTCGCGAGCCGTCCCGTCGGCATCCTTCACCGTCGCGGTCTGCGGCGCCAGCTCCGCAAGCGCCTCGATTGCGCGCTTGGCGCGGCCCATGGCATAATGTTCGAGCGCATGGCCGAGGCTGAAGAGGAAGAGGAGCAGCGCGCCTTCGGCCCACGCACCAAGCGCGGCAGCGCCGGCCGCGGCGACGAGCATCAGCGTGTCGATCTCGAAGCGCTTGAGCTTCAGATTCTCGATGGCCTCGCGGACAGTGAACCAGCCACCGAAGCCATAAGCGGCAATATAGAATGCGAGCGGCACCCACTCCGGCGCCGCGGCGAGCTTCTCGATCGCAAAGCCGATGCCGAGGACGAGACCGCACAGCAGCGCGAAGATCAGCTCGGTCCGCTCGCCGAAGATGCCGCCATGATCATGGCCATGGTCGTGGCTATCCTCGCCCGTATGGCCATGTTTGTGATCTGGCCCATGCGCGTGATCCGGACCATGGTCATGGCCATCATCGCCATGTTGGTGGGCGGCTTGTGCCGGGGCAGCCGCGGCGACGGCAGTCGATTTCTGAGTGACGCCCATATCCGAGAGTGTCTTTCTGATCATTTCGATGGAGGTCTCCGAGCGCTGGAACTCGGCGCGCAGCGTACCGGCGGCGCCGACTTCGGCCTCGATCACGCCCGGCATTTCGCGAAGCTTCAGTCCGATCGTCCGCGCGCGACGGGCGTGGCCGACGCCTTCGAGGTCATCCCAGAAGAGATGCTGATACTGGCCGGTGAGCTCGGCACCGGCGCTGCGCGCGAGCTGCCGCACGCGTTCGAGCGGGAGAATATCCGGACGGTAATGGATGCAGAGCTGTGGCGGCGAACCGTCGCTTGAGCGGACAACATGGACCTTGTCGACGCCTTCGCGTCCTTCGAGTTCGCTCGTCAGGCGCGCGACGCAGCGGTCGGCGGTATCGGCGACTTCGGGGAGGAGAAGCGGAATATCGAGCCGCAACTGGTCACTCATGATGCCATCCTTTTCTGTTGGCGGTCGGCAATGCGATCCGGGCGCATGTTAAACGCGCGGCAGGATGAGGTGCGGGAGCCATTGCGGGATGCGACCCGGCTCCCGCACCTCCCTGACAGCCGGAAATCCCTGCCCGTGGTGAGGGGGGCGATTGAGAGGGGCCTCCGACGGCCAGGTTTCGAATTCAAGATCATGCGCGGCGCCCGCTTGGCCGCGCGTAGCGGGACTGAACTGTCGTGCGACGGAGTTGCTGTTCGAGCGCCATGTTCGAGCGCTTGAGAAAAACGCTGCAAACCCGCCGCAGAATGGGATAGCCGAGCCATGAGAAGAGACCCGCGCATTCCAGGCGATGGGTAACCTCCACCCCTTGGCCGAGCTTTTCGAGCCGGTAGCTCTCCTCGATGACGAGCAGCCCGCGCGTGCCTGTCCGCCAGGAGAAGCCCGTCAGCCAGTCGAGGCCGGTTATCCGCCCCTCGGATGCAAATTCCGGACCCCGCTTCCCGCGCGGAGAATAGACATAGCCTACGCGCTCATCATCTCCCGGACGATCGGTGAAACGGAGCGTCGGATGCCAGTCGTCGTACCGCTCGATATCGACGAGCAGTCGCCAGACCCGCCCGATCGGGACCGGCAAGCGGAGCGAGGTGCCTACCGAGAACATCGGAGACCTCCTCGCTCGCACGAGCTGGTCCGCGACGCAGGCCGGGGACCTGCGCCGCGGTGTAGACCGGCAAGATGCCGGTCAGCTCTGAACATCGGGGGGCTCCGCGGCGGATTTCCCGCCGAGGATTTCGACCGCTTCGAGCGTGATGAGCCCGATGTCCGGTATTTCGGTCAGCTGCGCCGCAAAGTCGCGGAGCCGCTGCTCCTCGTCGATGATCTCGATCACGACCGCCCGGTCATTCTCCAGCGCATGCTTGCGGTGGAGATGCGCCGAGCGACCGAAACCGAGAACCGCTTCGAGCACCGTAACGCCTGCCAGCTTTTGCTGGCGAGCGAGTTCGGAAATGAACTCGAAGACCCGCTGATCACCGAAGAAGGCGGATTCATCGGTGTAGATGCGCAAGAGCTTGGATGCTTTTGTCATGACAGTCTCTCCCTATTCCGTGACCGGCTGGACCGCCGACTCCGCTTTTCGCTTGAGGAACTTCGGCTGCCAGTTCGCCCCGAGGACGACTTTTGCGATCGCGGGGAGAACGAGCAGCGTCAGGATGGTCGCCGCGATGAGACCGCCGATGACGGTCGTCGCGAGAGGCTTCTGCACCTCGGCACCCGTGCCGGTCGCGATCGCCATCGGCACGAAGCCGATCGCGGGCACGAAGCCGGTCATGATCACCGCACGCATCTTCTCGGTCATGCCCTCGCGGATTGCCTCCGTGAGCGGGACATCATTCTCGAGCCGTTCGCGGATCGCCGTCATGACGACGAGACCGTTGAGCACCGCGACGCCGGCAAGGCAGATGAAGCCCACCGCCGCCGACACCGAGAAGTTGATGCCCGTAAGCGCGAGAGTGAACACCCCGCCCGCGAGCCCAAGCGGCACGGCGAGGAACACGGCGGTCGCGCGCCCGAACGTGCCGAGCGCCATGTAAAGCAGGATGAAGATGCCCGCGAAGCAGAGCGGCACCACGATCGAGAGCCGCTGCGATGCGGCCTGCAGACTTTCGAACTGCCCGCCCCATTCGAGGTAATAGCCCGCCGGAAGCTTCACATTGGCGATCTTCGCCTGCGCTTCGGCCACGAAGGATCCCGCATCGCGGCCTTCGAGGTTCACCTGCACGACGACGCGCCGCTTGCCATTTTCGCGGCTGATCTGGTTGAGCCCTTCGGTCAGCCGGATCTGCGCCACCTGGGCGAGCGGTATCTGTCCGCGATTGCCGCCCTCGGAGGGCAGCAACACGGGCAGCGCGCGGATGTCGTCGAGATTGACCCGGGTCGCGTCGGGGACGCGAACCGTGATGTCGAAGCGCCTGTCGCCCTCATAGAGCAGGCCGGATTCCCGCCCGCCGAGCGCCGCCGACACCGTATCGGCAACCTCCTGTACCGAGAGACCGTAGCGCGCGATCGCATTGCGATCGAGCTTCACGTCGAGCGTCGGAGCGCCGCCCACTTGGTCGGCCTTGACGCTGCCCGCACCCGGTATGCCCTGGAGCACGCGCACCATCTCGTTCGCCGCGAGCGACATCTTGTCGAGGTCGTCCCCGTAGAGCTTGATGGCCACGTCGCCGCGAACGCCCGCGATCAGTTCGTTGAAACGAAGCTGGATCGGCTGGCTGACTTCATAAAGCTGGCCGAGCTGGCCGCCAGCGGCTTTCTCGATACGCTCGACGACATCGGCCTTCGAATCGACACCTGCCGGCCACTGATCCTGGGGTTTCAGGATCACGAAACCGTCGGAGATGTTCGGCGGCATCGGGTCGGTCGCCACCTCGGCCGTACCCGTCTTCGAAAACATCAGCTCGACTTCGGGCAGGCTCGAGATCGCCGTCTCGACGTTGCGCTGCATGACCAGAGACTGTTCGAGGCTCACCGAAGGCACGCGCGTCGAGGCAAGCGCCATATTCTTCTCGTCGAGCTGCGGAATGAATTCCGAGCCGAGCAGTCCGAACGCCGGGATCGCAAGGACGAAGAAGGCAAAGCCGCCGGCGATGAAAGCCCACGGCTTGGCGAGCGCCTTGTCGAGCAAGGGCAGGTAGCGCTCCTTCGACTTGCGGATCGCCCAGACTTCCTTCTCGGCAACCTTGCCGCGAATCATCAGCGCGACAAGCGCCGGAACCAGGGTGATCGCGAGAATGAAGGCCGCAACGAGCGCGAGCATGATGGTGATGGCCATCGGCGAGAAGGTCTTCCCCTCGACGCCCGTAAACATCAGCAACGGCGCGAAGGCCAGTAGGATGATCGCCTGGCCGAAGACGGTCGGTTTGATCATCTCCTGGCTCGCGCGCATCGTCTCCTCGAGACGTTCGCGAAGGTTGAGCAATCTCCCTTCATGCTCCTGCCGGTGCGCCAGTCTGGCGAGGCAGTTTTCGATGATGATCACCGCCCCGTCGACGATCAGACCGAAGTCGAGCGCGCCGAGGCTCATCAGGTTACCGGGGACCCGGAAGGCGTTCATGCCCATCGCCATCATCAGGAAGGAGAAGGGAATGACGAGCACCGCGATGATCGCGGCGCGCCAGTTGCCGAGCAGGAAGAAGAGCGCGGCCGCTACGAGCAGCGCGCCTTCGGTGAGGTTCTTTTCAACCGTGCCGACGGTTGCGTTCACGAGCTTGGCGCGGTCGAGTACCACCTTCACTTCGACGCCGGGCGGCAGGGTCTTCGACACCTGCGCGATCTTCGCCGAAACATCCTCCGCAACAGTGCGGCTGTTCTGCCCGATCAGCATGAGCACGGTCCCGATGACCGCCTCCTTGCCGTTCATGCTGCCCGCACCGGTTCTGAGGTCGCCGCCGATCTTCACATTGGCGAGCTGTCCAACCGTCACGGGCACGCCGCCGCGCGTCGCGACGACGGCGTTGCGGATTTCGTCGACCGAGCGGACGCGTGCATCGACGCGCACGAGATAGGCCTCGCCTGCCCGGTTATAGTAGTTGGCACCGACCGCGAGGTTGGCGCGTTCAAGGGCTTCGCCCAGTTCGCTATAGGAAATGCCGTAGCTGGTGAGGCGGGTCGGATCGGGTTCGACCACGAAGGTCTTGGCATAGCCGCCGATCGAGTCGACGCCGGCGACGCCGCCGACCGACTTCAATTGCGGGCTGACGATCCAGTCCTGGACCGTGCGAAGATAGCCCGATTTGGCGATCTCGTCGGTGAGGATATCGCCCTCGGGGGTCAGATAGCTGCCGTCGGGTTGCCAACCTGGTTGGCCCGCGACCTTCTTGGCGCCCTTCCCGTCGGGATTTTTGTAGCCGACGGTGTACATGACGACCTCGCCGAGACCCGTCGTGACGGGACCGATCTGCGGCTGGGCCCCGTCGGGAAGATTCTCGCCCGCCTGGAGAAGCCGTTCGCCCACCTGCTGGCGCGCGAAATAGAGGTCGGTTTCATCGGTGAAGATTGCCGTCACCTGGCTGAAGCCGTTGCGCGAGATCGAGCGTGTCGTCTCGAGCCCCGGAATGCCGGCGAGCGAGATTTCGATCGGATAGGTTACGAGCTTCTCGATTTCGACCGGCGAGAGACGCGGATCGATCGTGTTGATTTGCACCTGCTTGTTGGTGATGTCGGGAACCGCGTCGATCGGCAGCTTGGTGAGCTGCCATACGCCGAGTCCCGCGATCACGAGGAAGAGAAAGAGTACCGCCCAGCGCGCGCGGACGGATAGCGCCATCAGTTTCGCGATCACGGTTTATTCCTCCTCGCCCGCGCCCTTGCCGAGTTCGGCCTTGAGCAGGAATGCGTTCTTGGTCGCGACGATCTGGCCCGGCTTCAGCCCGGCGAGGATTTCGACACGGCCCGCGCTGCGCTGGCCGACGGTCACCTGCTGCGCGCGGAAGCCGTCCTTCGTGCGGACGAACACCACGTCGCGGCCTTCGAGCGTCTGGAGGGCTTCGTCCGCGATCACGATCCGGGCCGGCCCACCGGTTTCGGCGCCGCGGCTCGGAAGCAGCCGCACCCGGACCGCCAAGCCCGGCTGGAGCGCCCCGGGCACATCGAGCACGGCGGTTGCCGAGCGCGTGTCGCCCGACAGGCCGGGCGTGACGGCGCGCACGCGGGCATCGATCGTCCGTCCGTCGGGAAGTTCGATGATCGCACGGTCTCCGGGCGAGAGCCGCTGGGCATCGGCCGGACCGACGGCGGCCTCGATCTGCACCTTGCTGGGATCGGCAACGCGGAACAATTCGGTTTCGGGCTGAACGAAGGCGCCAAGGCTGGCGTTCTCGGCCGTGATCCGTCCCGAGATCGGGCTTGCCACGATGACGCTGCTGCCATCGCGCGTGACCTGCGCGGCGCTCGCTGCGGCACGCGCGCGCTGCGCTTCGGCCGCGGCGGCCGCGGCTTCGGCTTGCGCCTGCTCATAGTCGACGCGCGCCGACACCTTCTGGTCGAACAGGGTCTTCTCGCGGTGGAGATTTTTCTGCGCGAGCGTCGAGCGCGCATCGGCGGCAATCCGTTCGGCCGCAATCTGGGCGGCGTCGCGGCTTTGCACGATCGCGATCGTCTCACCGGCGCTGACCGGATCGCCGAGCCGCTTGAAGAGACGGGTGACCGCGCCGCCCGCGCGGGCGGTGACGATCGCCTCGCCGCTCGGCGCGGCGGTAACGGTCGCTTGCGAGATGATTTCCGAACCGAGTCCGCCGGCGCCGATCGTCTCGACGCCGATCTCGGCGGCCTTGATCGCTTCGGGCGTGATGGCGAGGCTGCTCGGAAGGGCTTCGCTCGCCGCTTCCTTTTCGCCTTCGGCAGCCGGCGCGGCGGCCGGGTCGGCGGTGCAGCGTGCAACGCCGAAGCCCGTGACGGCAGCGAGTATCATGGCGCCCGCGACAGTGCCGAGGAGACGCTTGTCCTTGGTGATCATATTCTATCTCCGCTGTTGATGCGGTTCGCGCGCCGACCGGCGGCGCACCCCTGTTGACTTGGAAGGACGATGGCGAAGGCGCCTCCGTCCACTGGAAGGCTCGGCGCGCTCATGGCTGATGATCCGCATCGCCGTCGGCGGCTGCCTGGCGCGATAGGATGGCGCGGGCTTCGGCCCGGGCCTGGCGCGCCGCGATCAGTTCGGCCTGCGTTGCCGCATAGGCCTGCTGCGCGTCGATATATTCGACGAGCGAGGACTTGCCGGCGCGGTAGCTGAGTTCGGCGAGCCGGACACCTTCGCGCGCCTGCTCGATGCCGCTACCCTCAAGCGCCGCGAGGCGGGCCTCTGCGGCTTCGAGTTCGGCCTGCGCATTGGCGATCTCCGCCTGAGCATTGACCACTGCATTCTCGCGCCGCGCAATGGCGGCGGCGACATCGGATTTGGCTGCCGAGATGTTGCCGCGGTTGCGGTCGAAGACGGGGAGCGGCACGGAAACATTGGCGATCAATGCGCGATCGCCGGTGTCGCGAAGCTGACGCACCCCGAAGCCGACCGACGGATCGAGCCGGCCATCGGCGCGCTGCCCCTGGAGCCGCGCTTCAGCAATCAGCTTCTCGGTTTCTGCCAAGCGAACGTCGAGCGTCGCGAGCGAGTCCACCGTCTCCGGTGCCACCCACATATCGCCTTCCATCAACTCGGCAGGCGGGACCGAGCTTCCAAGGAGCGCCGCGAGCGAACGCCGGGCGGTCCTTTCTTCGGCCTCGGCCGTGCGTAGCTCGGCGGTGGCCTGAACGAGAGCCGCATTGGCGCGGAACGCACGGAGCGGCGGCTCGTTGCCGGTATCGACCATGGCCTGTGCCACGCGGACGAGTTCGCGGGCACGCGCTTCATTTTCGCGTGCGAGCGCGAGGCTATCGCGGGCCGCGAGAGCGGTCGCGAACTGGTTGCGGACATCGAGCGCAAGATCTGCGCGTGCAATCTCCAACTTGTACTTCGCGGCCAGAAACTCGGCGTCGGCGAGCGTCATGCGCGACCGGCGCCGGCCCCCGATATCGAGACGCTGATTGACCGACACGGTCGTTTCGAGACCGTTCAGGCCCGAGTAGGGGCCGGTGCCTGCGAAATTCTCGACATCGACATTGAGCGTCGGATTGTAGCGATAGCCCGCCTGACGCTGGCGACCGCGAGCGGCCTCCACTTCGGCTTCGGCGGCAACCACGCGCGGCGAGCGCGCGTCGGCTTCCTCCATCGCCTGCGCGAGGGACAATCGAGCGGGAAGCGGGCCGGTACGCACGGCCTCGCCTGCGGAAGAAGGCGGTCCCACCAGCTCCGTCGCTGCCGACTGGGCAGCGGCGGGCGCGGAATTTGAGCCTGCAACGAGCGCCACGAGACTCGCGGCGACAACTATGGATTTCATGAAAAGGAGACTCCTGACGTTTCCAGGGAGAAGCGCACGCGAAGGGCACGCGCAGACCTAGAGCGTCAGGCGATTGGAGGGCGGAACGTCCCGATATAGGCGACGGGCGGCAAGGCGGCCGTCAGGATGCGCGTATGCGCTTCAGGGGCAGGCGTTTCGGTCGCTGCCGACAGCGATTCCGCCGGGACGCCCGAATGGTGACCGTGGCAGCCATGAGCGGCGGCAGGCACCTGCTGCTTTTCGCCGGGAGAGGATTTTTTCTTGTCGACTTCGGCGCCTTCGATCGCCGGTGCGGGAACGCAGCCGGCTTCGATCACAGCAACGAAAAGGCTCGCCTCGGCCCGATCCTCGGTCGCATGTGCGAGCGACCCCGCAACCGTTCCGGATGCAAGGAGAAGGGTCAGGAGGAAGAGGATCACCCGTCGCATTGAAACCGGCCCCTAGCATCGAAACGGCGCGGTGAAAAGTAGAAGATTTTCAATCAACTTCGGCGGCACTCTTCGAACCCCCGAACCGGCTCCGTAATTTTATCTCATGGAGGTAAGAGAGCAGTGCACCTTGCCCCTCTATAGTTGCAGATGCGCCTCAAGAAACAGGATATCGGCCGAACAATCACGCGTTAAGCACAATAATTCTACAATTGTCTTTCACTCTTATTTCTATCGCTTCGCTATTGGCTCCCGCCTCCTTTGTTCGGGACGACATTCGAGCGATATGCTTCCCGTGAGACGAGGGGGTAAATCGGACGCAGAGCGGCACAGCGTCCTGCCGGAACATCAGGGCTTGACCCTGTATCTACTACAGGGTGCAAGAGCCTGCCCTGCACAAAAAAGGGGGAAAGAGGATGGTGCCGCCGACAGTAAATCCCGTGAGCATGGCCGTCATCGAGCCGCTGCTGCGCGAGCAATATCGCCTGTTTTGCGAATCACGCCGAATCGGAGATGAAGCCGCTGCGTGGCAGGCGCTGGAATGGGAACATATATTGAGCCAGCCCTATATGGGCGCGCATCTCGCCTCCCACTGGCACATGTTTCGCTATGCGATCGAGCTCGGCGATGCCCGTGAAGCTACCGGTCAGGCAATGCGGTTCCTGCTCGTCCCGCTCGGTTCGCTGACCGGCCGCCTCCCCGCAGGGAATAATGGTCGCGCGCGGGTGAGCGCCTTCGAGCCGATGCCGATGCCGCAGGCCCTCGAAGCGCTGATCGAAACGGCCCGGTCGACGGAGAGCCGCGCTGCGCGAACCGATTGATCCGGTTTTGGACTTCCGGAACGGGTCATTCGCTGTTAGGGGCGCGACCATGTCCGGCGCTACCCTTCGCCTGTTGCTTGTGTTCATCCTGCTGCTCAGCGGGCTCCACAATGCTGCGCCGGCGATGGCGGGCATGACGCACCATGCGACGGATTCGCATCTTTCGCACCATGTCGAGCCGGGCCATGCGTCGGACAAGGACACGCAAAAAGGTCAGCAGGACGCCGACCTCCACGGCAGTCACCATAATTGCCCGGTCGCATCCGATCAGGCCCTTTCGGGTCATGACGATCTGTCCTGTTTTTCCGGCGGCCTGCACTTTGCGTTGCCCGCGACGCGCCTCGCTTCGCGCGCGCTCGCACCGCCCCTGAACCCTCCCCTCGCCTGAACGCCGCCTGCCGCGCGGCCCCTTTTCGGCCTGCGCTCAGTCGAATCGTTCAGGAGTGATCATTCATGCATATCCATATGCGCGCCGCCCTGTTGGCCGGGGCTGCGCTGCTGGCGGGGTCCGTTTGGGCCCAGCCGCTAACGCTCGACCAGGCGGTCGAGCGGGCCATCGCTGCATCGCCCGAGCTTAGAGCGGGCGAAGCGGGGGTCGACGCCGCGCGCGCCGACCAGCTGCAAGCCCGCGTCCGTCCCAATCCGACCGTGTCGGTCGACATGGACAATGGCGTCGGGACGGGCGGCTATGGCCTGTTCCGGCAATCGGAACTCACCGTCACCTATTCGCAGCCGCTCGAACGCGGGGGCAAGCGCGAGGCGCGAATGGCGCTTGCCGAGCGCGGTGTCGTTCTCGCCGAGGCGCAGTGGCGGCTCGTCCGGCTCGACATCGCCCAGGAAGTGCAGCGCGCCTATATCGACGTCCAGATCGCCGAGCAGATGGTCTGGATCGCAGAGGATCGCGTCAAACTTGAAAAGGAGATGCGGACCGAAGCGATCAGGCGCGTGCGCGGCTACAAGGATCCGCTCTTCGTCGAGACGCGCGCCGATGCCCGCATTCTCGAAGCCGAACTGGCCCTGAAGGAAGCCCAGGCGAAGCGGCAGTCCGCACGCGCATTGCTCACCTCCTTCTGGGGCGGCACGCCTGACAGCCTCGTTATCGCCGAGGGGATCGAGAAACCCGATCCGCGCGATCCGCCGCTCGCCGAAGCCGACGCGGCGGTCTTCGACGCCGCCGTCGACCGGGCCCGCGCGCAGGTCGTCGTCGAGCAGAGCCGTGCGCACCAGGACTATACGGTCTCGGGCGGCACGCGCTTTCTTCGCGAGACCAATGATGTCGCCGTTCTTGGCGGCATCTCGATCCCGCTCGGACGGTTCGACCGCAACCAGGGCAATATCGCCCGGGCGCAGGCCGAACGGCGGCAGCTCGAGTTCCAATCCGAAGCGAGCCGGCTCGAGCGGCTGCGGCGCCTCGCGTCGCTGCGCGCCGATGCCGACGCCGCACGCGTCCGGGCCGAGGGCATCATGAACGACGTCTATCCCAAGGCGGTGAAGACGCTCGGCCAGGTGCGCGAAGGCTATGCCCGCGGCGGGTTCCTGTTCGCCGACGTACAGGATGCCGCCGACGTCATCATCCAGATCCAGGGTCAGTGGGCCGAGGCCATGACACGCTACCGCGATTTGCTCGCGGAGATCGATCGCCTGACCGGCCGCTTCGATGCGGCTCCCCTTGCGGAGAATATTCCATGAAGAAGTTTCCATTTCCCGCCGCGGCTGCGGCGCTGTTCCTTGCTGTGCCTCTCGCTGCCTGCGGTGGCGGAGCCGAGGGCGAAGACAAGCATGAAGAAGGCGAAAGCCACGCTGAGGGCGAAGGCGAGGAAGATGCCAAAGGCCCGAACGGTGGCAAATTGCTCAAGAATGGCGATTTCGCGGTCGAGGTCATAATCTTCGAGAATGGCACCGAGCCGCAATTCCGCGTTTTCGCAACGCGGGACGGCAAACCGGTCGACCCGAAGGATGTCCAGCTCGCCATCACCCTCACGCGGCTTGGCGGCGACGTCGATCGCTTCACCTTCCGCCCGCAGGGCAAATTCCTCGCAGGGCAAGGTGTCGTCACCGAACCGCACAGCTTCGACGTCGAGGTTGTCGCGGTGACGGGCGGCAAGCGGCACGTTTGGAAATATGCGAACCCCGAAGGGCGCACGCGGATCGGGGCTGACGCCGCCAAGGCCGGAGGCATCGAAACCGCGGTCGTCGGACCGGCGACGGTGGGCGAAATGCGCGAACTCTACGGCACCGTCCAACTGTCGCCGACCGCCCGCTCCGAAATTCGCGGCCAGTTCCCCGGCCGCGTCGTCTCGGTGACCAAGGCGGTGGGCGACAGCGTCCGCCGTGGGGAACTGCTCGCGCGCATCGAGTCGAGCGAGAGCCTCCAGGTCTATCCGGTATATGCGACGGTCGGCGGCGTGATCGCCGAGCGCAACGCCAACCCCGGCGACGTCACCGACGGGCGCGCACTCTATGTGGTCACCGACCCGGCGCAGACCACGGTCGTCTTCAACATCTTCCCCCGCGACCTCGCGATCATACGTCCGGGCATGCGGGTGACGGTGGAGACGCAGGACGGCGCCGAAATCGCGACCGCGCCGCTCGGGCAGTTCCTGCCCGACGGCAATGTCGAGGCGGGCACTGCGCTCATCCGCGCGACCATCCCGAACCGCTCGGGAACGCTCCGCCCTGGCATGGCCTTGCGCGGCCGCGTGATGGTCAACCCCGTCACCGTGCCGCTTGCCGTGCGCACCGAGGCGATCCAGCCCTTCCGCGACTTCAAGGTGGTCTATGCCAATTTCGGGCAGGACTATGAGGTCCGGATGCTGAAGCTCGGCCGTTCGTCGCCCGAATGGACCGAGGTCCTGTCGGGCATCAAGCCCGGCACCGCCTATGTCACCAAGGGCAGTTTCCTCGTTCGCGCCGACATCGAAAAGTCCGGCGCGGGCCACGACCATTGATCGGGGAGCAGGATAACATGCTAGCCAGAACCATAGGCTTTTCGATCCGGCAACGATGGCTCGTCCTCGCGGTGGTCGCGCTCCTCTGCGCGATCGGCGCGTGGAGCGCGACCAAATTGCCCATCGACGCCGTTCCCGACATCACCAACGTCCAGGTCCAGATCAACACCAAGGCGGAAGGCTATTCGCCGCTCGAGTCCGAGCAGCGCATCACCTATCCGATCGAGACCGCGATCGCGGGCATCCCGAACCTCAACTATACCAGGTCGATCTCGCGCTATGGCCTGAGCCAGGTCACTGTCGTCTTCGAGGACGGGACCGACATCTATTTCGCGCGCCAGCAGGTCAACGAGCGGCTCCAGGCCGCGCGCGGCCAGCTTCCGCCCGGGATGGAGCCCGAAATGGGCCCGATCTCGACGGGCCTCGGCGAAATCTTCATGTTCTCGATCGAGGCCGAACCGGGCGCGCGAAAACCCGACGGCACGCCTTATACGGCGGAAGACCTCCGGACGATGTCCGATTGGGTCATCCGGCCGCAGATGCGCACGATTCCGGGGGTCGCCGAGATCAACACGATCGGCGGCTATGCCCGCCAATATCATGTGACACCCAACCCGGCCTCGCTCGCCTCGCTCAATCTCTCGCTCAACGATGTCGTCACCGCACTCGAGGCCAATAATGCCAACCGCGGGGCCGGTTATGTCGAGCGCAGCGGCGAACAGATTCTGATCCGCGTGCCGGGTCAGGCCAATAATGAGCGTGACCTGTCGCAGATCATCGTCACCACCCGCGGCGGGGTTCCGATCCGGATCGCCGACGTCGCCGATGTCGCGATCGGCTCGGGGCTCCGCACAGGCGCCGCAACCGAAAATGGCAAGGAAGTCGTCCTCGCGACGGTCTCGATGCTGATCGGCGAGAATCCGCGCGTGGTGGCGCAGGCCTCGGCCGAACGCCTCGTCGAAGCCTCGCGTGCGTTGCCGAAGGGTGTCGTTGCCAAGCCGCTCTACGATCGCACCGCGCTCGTCGAGCGGACGATTTCGACGGTGCAGAAGAATCTCGCCGAGGGCGCGCTGCTCGTCATCGTGATCCTGTTCCTGCTGCTCGGCAATTTCCGGGCCGCGCTGATCACGGCGGCGGTCATTCCGGTCGCGATGCTGATGACGCTGACGGGCATGCTCCAGACGCGGACATCGGCAAACCTCATGAGCCTCGGGGCGCTCGACTTCGGCCTCATCGTCGACGGGGCCGTCATCATCGTCGAGAACTGCCTCCGCCGGCTCGGCGAGGCTCAGCACAGGCTCGGACGCCTGCTCGACCGCGACGAGCGCTTCGGCCTAGTCGCTTCCGCAAGCGCAGAAGTGATCAAGCCGAGCATCTTCGGCATTATTATCATCACCGCAGTCTATCTGCCGATCTTCGCGCTCGAGGGCGTCGAGGGCAAAACCTTCCATCCGATGGCGATCACCGTCGTCCTCGCGCTTACCGCCGCTCTGCTGCTGTCGCTCACCCTGGTTCCGGCCGCGGTGGCGCTGTTCGTGACCGGCAAGGTCGAAGAAAAGGAAAATTGGCTGATGCGCGGGCTCGGCAAGGGCTACCGCCCGATGCTCGACCGCGTCCTCAATTGGCCGAAGGCTGCGCTGGCTGGTGCTTTGGCGCTTGTCGCGCTGAGCGGCGTGGCGGCGACCAGTCTCGGGTCCGAGTTCATCCCGGACCTCGACGAAGGCGATATCGCGATGCACGCGATGCGCATTCCGGGGACGAGCCTCATCCAGTCGATCGCGATGCAGGAGGCGCTGGAGAAGAGGATCAGGCAGTTCCCCGAAGTCGAGCGGGTGTTCGCGAAGATCGGCACTCCCGAGGTAGCGACCGATCCGATGCCCCCGTCGGTCGCCGATAATTTCATCATGCTCAAGGACCGGAAGGAATGGCCCAATCCGAGAAAGACGCGCGACCAGCTCGTTGCCGAACTCAACAAGGCGGCGAACGAGGTGCCAGGGAACAATTATGAGTTCACCCAGCCGGTGAAGATGCGCATGAACGAGCTGATCGCCGGCGTTCGCGCCGACGTGGCGATCAAGTTGTTCGGCGACGACCTCGATCAATTGCTCGAATCGGGGCAGGCGATCGAGGAAGTCGCGGGCGGGATTGCGGGCGCGCAGGACGTGAAGCTCGAACAGGTCACCGGCCTGCCGATGCTCTCGGTCACGCCCGATCGCGACAAGCTCGCGCGCTACGGTGTCAGCATGGAAACGGTGCAGGATGCGGTTTCGACAGCGACCGGCGGCCGTCAGGCCGGCGAGCTTTTCGAGGGTGACCGCCGCTTCGACGTCATCGTCCGGCTTCCCGAGGCCATTCGCACCGATCTCGCGTCGCTCGGCAATCTCCCCGTTGCACTTCCGGCCGGCGGCTTCGTGCCGCTTTCGGAGCTGGCGGAGATATCGCTCGCGGCGGGGCCGAACCAGATCAGCCGCGAAAATGGCAAGCGCCGCGCGGTGATCACGGCGAATGTTCGTGGGCGCGATCTGGGCTCGTTCATCGACGAGCTCACGCAAAAGGTCGAAGCTGAGGTCGTGCTGCCCGATGGTTACTACATCGAATATGGCGGCACATTCGAGCAGCTTCAGTCCGCGACCGAGCGCCTCCAGATCGTCGTGCCGCTGGTGCTGCTGCTGATCTTCGGGCTGCTGTTCATGCTGTTCGGCACGGTGCGCGATGCTGCGATCGTCTTCTCGGGCGTGCCTCTGGCGCTGACGGGCGGGGTCGCGGCGCTGGCGCTGCGCGACATTCCGTTATCGATCTCGGCGGGCGTCGGCTTCATCGCTTTGTCCGGGGTCGCGGTGCTGAACGGCGTGGTGATGCTATCCTTCATCAAGGATCTGCGCGAACGCGGAAAAGCGCTCGTCGAGGCGATCCGCGAAGGCGCGCTGACCCGCCTCAGACCGGTGATGATGACGGCGCTGGTGGCGTCGCTCGGGTTCGTACCGATGGCGCTCAATGTCGGGGCTGGGTCCGAGGTGCAGCGGCCGCTGGCAACTGTCGTCATCGGCGGGATCATCTCGTCGACGATCCTGACTTTGCTCGTGCTGCCGGCCCTGTACCTCCTGGTCCATCGACGGACCGCGAAGGCCGAAGAGGAAGAGCTGGCGCGCCCGAGCAGCGTCCCCAGCCCCGAAGGCTGAGACACTCCCGGATGGCCGCCATTCCCCCCTGTCGGCGGCAACCGAGAGTGCTGACTGGGGCGGAACCCAAGCGGGTTCCGCCTCCTTTTAGGGATGGTGAGGATTGAGGAGCTTGCAATGAATGAAAAAGCATCCGGGAGCGAACGCGAAAAGCGAACGCTCCAGATCGTTCTCGTCCTGAACTCGGCTATCGCGATCGCCTTCCTCGTAACCGGCGGGCTCGGCGATTCGAGCGCGCTCATCGCCAATGGGCTCGACAATCTGTCCGACGCCGCGGTCTATGCCTTGAGCCTCGTTGCGCTCAGCCACGGCCTGAAATGGAAAACCCGTGCTGCCACGGCATCGGGTGTCATGCTGCTGGTCTTCGCGGCCGGCGTCCTGTTCGATGTAGGACGGCGCTATTTCGAAGGCAGCGAACCGATCGGTCCGACAATGATGATCATGTCGGCCGTCGCTGCGGTGGTGAACTATGCTTGTCTGAAGCTCTTGCAGCGCATTCAGGATCCGGACGTCAACCTCAGAGCCGCGACAACCTTCAGCTACAACGACTTCATCTCGAACGGCGGCATCCTGATCGCGGGTGTCCTCGTCTGGTGGCTCGGTACGAACTGGCCGGACCTTCTGGTTGGATTTGCGACTGCGCTGATCGCGATCAAGGGCGGCATCGAAATCCTTCGCGACGCCCGCCAAGAGGCCAAACAGCAGAAAGATTAGAGCATGTGAGGCGTGTCGGATCGGCGGAAGAATGTTCGGACCTCTGCGAACAACGTCGCCGATCCTGCCCTAGAGGCACCCGACAGCTCGCTCCCATCATATTACGTCCTTATTACGCGAGGCAAAAATCGAGCCCACGTAACGACGCGTATTACGCCGCCATTCGGCGTAAGTGTCTGAAATTGTTAGGAAAACTGGAGCGGGCGAAGGGATTCGAACCCTCGACCCCAACCTTGGCAAGGTTGTGCTCTACCCCTGAGCTACGCCCGCTCTGGCGGCTGGAAACGAGTGGTTCCCAGCGGGTGAGGCGGGCGATTAGCACCGGCTTTTGGACTCGGCAAGCCCTGATTGCGCATTTTCTGCGAAGGGTTGGCATATCGGCGACAAATCCCACATAAGCGGGACAAGAGTCCTTTCCGTTTATGCGGAAGCGGCGCCGGTCCGCTCCCCACCAGGGCTTCCCATACGACAGTCGCCTTTGGGAGGCGGGCGGGAGAGCGGACCGGCGCCGGACTCGCAGATAAAACAAGGAGCATGTTTTCGTGGCCACTCTCGGTCTGAACCCTCAGGAAAAGGAAGCCGTCGAAGCCTTCCGCCGCGATGTCGTCGAACCGTCGATGACCAACCTCGTCATCCTCGATTTCTGGGCCGAATGGTGCGGACCGTGCAAACAGCTTGGCCCCGTGCTCGAAAAGGTCGCCGAGGATTATGCCGACAAGGGCGTTGTGCTGGTCAAGGTCGATGTTGATGCGAATCGCTTCATCGCCGGCCAGTTTCAGGTCCAGTCGATCCCGACCGTCTACGCGATATTTCAGGGCCAGCCGGTGGCGAACCTGACGAACGCCCGGACCGAAAGCCAGCTCAAGGCGATTCTCGATCAGCTGCTCGCGCAGCTCCCCATCGAAAGCGAAGCGTCGGCGCGCGCGGTCGAGATCGCACCGCTCATTGAAATGGGCGAGGGCGTGCTCGCCGAAGGCGACGGCGCGCGCGCCATGAGCATCTTTGCGCAGATCCTCGACATGGCACCCGACAATGCCGCCGCACATGCGGGCCTGATTCGCGCGCTGGTCCTCGCGGGCGATATCGAGGGCGCACAAGCGTCGCTCGACACCCTGCCCGCCGATATTGCCGCGGACCCCGCTATCGCCCAGGCCAAAAGCGCGCTCGCGCTCGCTGCCGATGCCCCCGACGCCAATGAACTCGCGGCCTTTGAAGCCGCTGTTGCCGCGAATCCCGAGGATCATCAGGCACGCTTCGACCTCGCCGCGGCGCAGATCGGCGCGGGGCAGCGCGATGCCGCCGCCGACAATCTGCTCCACATCGTCGCCGCCGACCGCGAATGGCAGGACGGGGCGGCGCGCGCGAAGCTGCTCGCGCTGTTCGAAGCCGTCGGGCTTGAGGACGCATGGGTTGCGGCGCAGCGCCGCCGCCTGTCGCTGATCCTGTTCGGCTAGGGCGGACCATGGGCGAAACCGCGCCTTTGACCATCCAGCGGATCGCGATCTTTCCGCTTACCGGCGCGGTGCTGTTTCCCGGGCTGCACCTGCCGCTGCATATCTTCGAACCGCGCTATTCGGCGATGGTACAGGAGGTGCTCGCGCGCGATCGCCAGATCGGGATGATCCAGCCACGTCATATTCCCGGCGAAGAGGACCGCGAGCCGCCGGCGCTCTACGACATCGGCTGCGTCGGACGCATCGTCGATGTCGAGGCACTCGACGAGGGGCGTTTCAATCTCGTCCTCGAAGGCGTCGCACGTTTTCGCGTCCGCCGCGAACTCGACGTCACGACGCCGTTCCGGCAAGTCGAGGCCGAAATCGAGATCGAAGCCGAGGGTGACGCCGTGCTGGCGAGCATCGAGCGCGCGAGCCTGGAACGCGAAGCCAAGCGCTTTGCGCAGCGCCAGGGCTATGTCGTCGACTGGGATTCGGTCGGCCAGCTCGACGACGCGACGCTCGTCAACGGCATCGCGCAGGTCGCGCCGTTCGACGCGGCGGCGAAACAGGCGCTGCTCGAAGCCTCGCCGATCGACGCGCGCGCCGAACTGGTCGTCCAGATGATGCAGTTCTTCGGTCGTTTCGACGGCGACGACGGGCGCGCGACGCTCCAGTAATCGCGATCAGTGGCGTTTGCGGACCGGCGCGTGATGGACGATGTCGGCGAGCGCGCGGCGCACGATATGGCGGTCGCTTTCGCGCAGCCGTTCGGCGGTCCCGCTCACCATCAGATGATGACGAACGAGCTTTGCCTCGACCGCGATGCGCGCTTCCTGCCGCGCGCCATCGCCGCGCGATGTACCGAGCCTTGTCCGGCGACGATCCGCCCATTCCTCGACCAGACGGTCCGCAAGAAGCGCGGCGAGATTGTCGGCCGCAGCGCGCTCGGTTTCCTCTTCCGCCGCCGGGTCGACCAGCCATTCGTCGTCGCCCTCCTCCTGCAAGGCATCGAGCGAGAAGATGGCCGCGACCTCGCGCCGTCCGGCGCAACGCTGGTCGCCGTGAAGCCGGAGCCGCAGCGCCTGCAGTTCGGCGCGGAATTGCCAGTTCACATAGGTCGTGAAGCGCGCACGTGCCGGATCATAGCGCTCGGCGGCGCGATGAAGCGCGATCGCGCAGACCTGCGCGGCGTCCTCGGCGACGTCGCTCAGCCCGTAGCTGCGCGTGAAATAGCGGATGCGGGGCGCCGCCAGCGCCGCGAGACGCGCAAAGGCGCGATCGGCGAGCAGCCGTGCGCGCGCGTCCGGCGCAGCCTCGAGTGCGGTTCGCGCCTGGATATAATCTGTGACCGCCGTTTCGAGCGCATCGCTTTTTGCCGACATGGTCCTGCCCCAATCCTGCCGCGGCATGGTTGCCGCGCTCGCAGGGATAGGACATCATGATTAGCGACGGGCTGCCGGCCATTTAGGTGATAACACCTAGATTTCCGCTCCCGCGAGCAGGCGCGGCAGGTCGCCCGCCTCGCCGCGCGCCTCGTCCATGAAGAAACGCTTGAGCATCGGCATGCGCTGCACCGCGCCGAGCCCGGTACGTCGCACCGCGGCGGCAGTGCGCCCGGGAATGCCGAACAACCGCGTCAGCCCGTCGGTTGCAAGGCTGACCATCATATTGTCGAGCCCGCGCCAGCGCTGATAGCGGGCGAGGAGCGCGGCGTCGCCAAGGTCGAGCCCGAGCCGCGCTCCCTCGACGAGCACTTCGGTCAGCGCCGCGACGTCGCGGAGGCCGAGGTTGAGTCCCTGCCCCGCGATCGGATGGATGCCGTGCGCAGCATCGCCGACAAGCGCGATACGGTCGGCAACGATCGACGCGCTGTGATGGAAACCGAGCGGATAGGTCATGCGCGGTGCGACCAGTTCCATGGCGCCGAGTACGCCGCCCGCGCGTTTCTGCAATTCGGCGATGAAGCCACGCTCGCCAAGCTTGGCAAAACCGGGACCGTCCTTTTCCGAAACGGTCCATACGAAGGCCGAACGGTGGCGCCCCCGATCGTCGTCGACGAGCGGCAGCAGCGCGAAAGGCCCCGACGGATAGAAGATTTCGTGTGCGACATTGCCATGCGGCTTTTCGTGCGCGACCGCGCCGATCATCGCATGATGGTGATACGACCAGTTGGCGATGCTGAACCCTGCGGCGTCGCGCGTCGGCGAACGTCGCCCCTCGGCGACGATCAGGAGCGGCGCTGCAAGCCGCGTACCGTCGGCGAGCGCCAGCGTGACGCCATGGCGGTCGATCTCGCGCGACAAGACCGTGGCGGGCATCGAAAGCCGCGCCAGCGGCGCGTCGGCAAGCGCCGCTGCGAGCGCAAGGCGCAGCTGGCGATTCTCGACCATCGTACCGAGCGGCGGATCGCCGTCGGCAGTGACGAAGTCGAGTTCGCCGCCGCGGCCGCTGTCGGGCGCGCCGTCGCCCACCCTGATGGCGCGGATAGGGCAGCCGTGACCCGCAAGACGCTCGGCGATTCCCAGCACCTCGAACATCTGCCAGGTCGCGCTGGCGATCGCCGAGGCGCGGCCATCGAAGCCCGGGGCGATCGTCGCCACCGGATCGGCCGGATCGACGATCCGGACCGACAGGCCATGGCGGGCAAGGGCAAGGGCGAGCGCCTGGCCGACCAGACCACCACCCGAAATCAGGACATCGCTGCGCAGCGTTTCGCTCATCGCTTCGCCCTAGCGTGCGACAGGACGGTTGGAAAGGCTGTGGGCGAGCGCGGGGCCGCGCTTGACGGCGAGTCCGGCGCATGCGCATATCGCCGGGGTTAACTGACAGGGACCGGAAAAAGAGCATGGCTAGCCGCAAGGCCGCACCCGCAAAGGCCGATTGGCGCACGGTTTTCCGCCAAAGTATCGCGCGATCGCTCGTTATCGCGGCGGCGGTGGCGCTCGGCCTGTTCACCCTGTTCCTGACCCTCGCGCTCGTCACCTACGACAGCACCGACGCGGCGCTGAATACGGCTGCCGACGGGGTTGCCGCCAACTGGATGGGCAGCGCGGGTGCATGGTTCGCCGACCTTGGCCTGTCGATCGGCGGCGTCGGCGTCGCGCTGCTGCTGCCGCTGCTCGGCATCATCGCCTGGCGGCTCTGGGCCGGCGAAGCGCAACCCTATTGGCCGCGCCAGCTCGCCTACAGCTTTATCGGCATCCTGCTCGTCGGGCTGGGCGCCGAGCTCTGGTCGCCCGCGACCAATTCGCCCATGCCCGCGGGCTGGGGCGGGATCATCGCGTTGCTCGTCGGCGGCGCGATCGCGCCGCTCTTTGCGAGCGCGGGCGAGCCCGCTGCGGCGCTGATCCGCTTTGCGACCATCCTCCTGCTGGTCGGCATCGGCCTCACGCTCGCGTGGCGCGCGCTGCGGCTCGAAAAGGGCTGGGCGTCGCGCCTGAAGCTGCCGGCGGCCGAGAGCAGCCGCGTCGTCGAACCCGCACGCGCGGCGCCGGCCGACGCCGCGAAGGCGCCCAATCTGATGGAACGCGTCGTGCGGCCGCGCGCCGTCGCCGAACCCGTAGACCGCGCCCCGCCCGAGATTGCCGATCCGGCGCAGCGCAGCGCGCCATCGAAGCCCAAACCCAAGCCGCAGACCGAGTTGTTCACCAATTATCAGCTGCCGTCGATCGATCTGCTCGCCCCTGCGCCCGACCGCCCCGCGGGGCAGATCGACAAGGCGGCGCTCGAACGCAACGCGCGCCTGCTGGAATCGGTGCTCGAGGATTTCCAGGTCAAGGGCGTCGTCACCGCGGTGCGCCCCGGGCCGGTCGTCACCATGTACGAGCTCGAACCCGCGCCCGGTACCAAGGCGAGCCGCGTATCGAATCTCGCCGACGATATCGCGCGCAACATGTCGGCGCTGTCGGCACGCATCGCCCCGATCCCCGGCCGCACCGTCATCGGCATCGAACTGCCCAACGCGCATCGCGAATCGGTGGTGCTGCACGAGATCATCGGAAGCGCGCTGTTTCAGGATCACAACGGATCGCTGCCGATCATCCTCGGCAAGAATATCAGCGGCGACGCGATGATCGCCGACCTCGCCCCGATGCCGCACCTGCTGATCGCGGGCACGACGGGCTCGGGTAAATCGGTCGGCCTCAATGCAATGATCCTCTCGCTCCTCTATCGCCTCGGTCCCGACCAGGTGAAGATGATCATGATCGACCCCAAGATGCTGGAACTCAGCGTCTATGACGACATCCCGCATCTGCTCGCCCCGGTGGTGACCGAACCCAAGAAGGCGATCCGCGCCCTCAAATGGGCGGTCGAGCAGATGGAGGACCGCTACCGGATGATGTCGTCGCTGTCGGTGCGCAACCTAGCGAGCTACAACGACAAGGTCCGCGGCGCGCTGTCCAAGGGCAAGTCGCTCGGGCGCCGTGTCCAGACGGGCTATGATCCCGACACCGGCCAGCCGGTTTATGAGGAAGAGACACTCGACTATCAGCCGCTGCCGCAGATCGTCGTCGTCGTCGACGAACTCGCCGACCTGATGATGACCGCGGGCAAGGAAGTCGAATTCCTGATCCAGCGCCTCGCGCAAAAGGCGCGCGCGGCGGGCATCCACCTGATCCTCGCGACGCAGCGTCCTTCGGTCGACGTCATCACCGGCGTGATCAAGGCGAACCTGCCGACGCGCATCAGCTTCAACGTGACGTCGAAAATCGACAGCCGCACGATCCTTGGCGAAGCGGGCGCCGAACAATTGCTCGGCAAGGGCGACATGCTCTACGTCCCCGGCGGCAAGCAGATCACGCGCATCCACGGCCCCTTCGTCTCCGACGACGAGGTGCGTGCGGTCGCCGACCACTGGAAGGGACAGGGCCGTCCCGACTATGTCGAAAGCGTCACCGAGGACCCCGAGGATGGCGGCTTCGCGATGGAAGGCGCCCCCGCGGGCGGCGACAGCGCCGAAGACCGCATGTATGCCAAGGCCTGCCAGATCGTCGCCGAAAGCCAGAAGGCCTCGACCAGCTGGCTGCAACGCCAGCTCCGCATCGGCTATAACAGCGCGGCGCGCCTCATCGAGCGGATGGAGGAGGAAGGCATCGTCAGCCCCCCGAACCATGTCGGCCGCCGCGACGTGCTCACCGATCAATATGGCCAGCCGCGCTGAACCTTCGCCGGCCTCGCGACTTGAACAGCCTCTGACGGCGGGGTTCAGGGCGGGTTCAATGCGTGGCCGCCATGACCCGGCCGACTATCGGAAAAGATGAGAAGCAGATGATCAAAACCAAACTGACCCGCCTCGCCGCCTGGACGCTGGCCCCCGTTGCCGCCGCGAGCCTCGCCGTCGGCGTTCCCGCGATCGCCCAGTCGGCGAATGCGCTGGCGTCGGTGCAGTCGCATCTCAAATCGACGAACTCGATGACCGCAAGTTTCGTGCAGACAGACCGCAACGGCCAACGGCTGAGCGGGCAGCTGACGCTCAAGCGCCCGGGCAAGATCCGCTTCCAGTATCAGAAGGACGTGCCCCTGCTGATCGTCGGCGACGGCAGCCGGCTGACCATGATCGACTATCAGGTGAAACAGGTGCAGAGCTGGCCGGTGAAGAATTCGCCGCTCGGCGCCTTGCTCGACCCCGACCGCGACCTGTCGAAATATGCCAAGGTGTTGCCGACCGGGAACAACGACGTGCTGAGCATCGAGGTCAAGGATCCGAAGCGCCCCGAATATGGCACGATCACGATGGTGTTCGTCCGCGACGGCGCGGCGCCGGGCGGCCTGCGCCTGCGCGGCTGGGTCGCGCTCGATTCGCAGAACAACCGCACGCGGATCGACCTGTCGAACCAGAAATTCAACGTCGCGGTCGCCGATTCGGCGTTCCGATGGACCGATCCGCGCCCGGGCCGCCGCGGCCGTTAAGCTTCGCCCCGGGGGTGATGGCGCCGATCCCGACAGGAAAGGCGCCGATTTCCGGACCAACGGACGTCTCGTATCGACGAACTGCAAAAGGGCCCCCGGAGCGCGACTTTTCGTTCAGCTTGGCGACAGGGAAGAGCCGCTATTCCAGCACTCGAAGGCGCCAACACGGCCCCCGGATTTGGGTTTCCCCCTGTTGCCCCGCCCGGGCTGCCAGGCACCTTCATTCAAGAGCGTGACGAACGCTGACCTTGAACCCCCGTTCCACCGCCCCTGGGACGGGGGTTTAATTTGCCCGGCGCCATTTTCTGCCGCTGATACGGCATGCGACGCCGGCCCACTCTCCCACCGGGCCTCCCATTTCAGGATACACCGTGGGGGAGTCGGCTGGTGCCGCAACGCATTGCGAACGACGCCACGCGCCGATAGAGCCGACCCCATGACTCGCACCAGCATCGCATCGTGGAACATCAACAGCGTTCGCGCCCGCATCGGCATCGTCGAGAAATTCCTGCGCGAAGAAGCCCCCGACATCCTTTGTCTTCAGGAGACGAAGGTCGAATGCGGCCTGTTTCCGCCCGAGATGTTCAAACGTCTTGGCTACGAGCATATCGTCACCCACGGCCAGCGGATGCATCACGGCGTCGCGATCGTCAGCAGGATACCGCTCGCCGAGGTGCGCAAATATGACTGGCAGGCGAACGGCGAGGCGCGCCACGTCGGCGTGACGCTGCCGTCGGGCGTGCGGCTCGACAATGTCTATATCCCCGCGGGGGGCGATATTCCCGACCGCGACCTCAACCCCAAATTCGGGCAGAAGCTCGATTTCTTCGGCCGCATGACCGAATGGTCGGGTGCGCTTGTCGATACGCCGACCGTGCTCACCGGCGACTTCAACGTTGCGCCGCTCGAAAGCGATGTGTGGAATCACAAGGCGCTGCTCGATGTCGTCAGCCACACGCCGATCGAGGTCGAAACGCTGGCGAAGCTGCAGGCGGCTTCGAACTGGGTCGACCTCGGACGCCACTTCATCGAGGCGCCGGCCCCGCTTTACACCTGGTGGAGCTACCGCGCGAAGGACTGGGAGGCGTCGAACCGCGGACGCCGGCTCGACCATATGTGGGTAACGCCCGACCTGATGGCGAAAGCGGTATCGCACCGCATCGTCCAGCCCGCGCGGAGCTGGGAGCGGCCGTCGGACCATATCCCGCTGATCACCGAGTTCGACTTTTGAGCGACCCCGCCGACCCCGGGGGTGCCAAGAGGGCGGCGCGCGCGATCGATGCGCTGCGCCGTGGATGGCCGTTCCGCATCGAAGGAAGCGACGGCGCGCTCGACCTGATCGCGGTCGAAAGCGCGCGCGACGCGGCGCTCGCAGACTTCGCCAGCCGCGATGTGCTGCTCTCGGGCGAACGCGCGATGACGCTTAAGCTCACCAACCAGCGCGCCGCCGCGACACCCGGCCCGGTGCGGCTGGCGAATGCTGCCGACAGCGTCGCCGCCGCGCTCGCGATCGCCGACCCCGCCCTCGACCTCGCGAATCCGCTCAAGGGCCCGTTTCGGACCATGGCAACCGGCGGCGAAACCGCGGCCGCCGCGGCGATGACGATGGCCCGCCACGCGGGGCTGCTGCCCGCCTTCCTCGTGCGCGAGGCGACCGGCGATGCCGAGACAACCTGCTCGGTCGACGACGTTGCCACGCTGCTCGATCCGGCGCGGCTCGAAGTCGCGGCGCGCGCGCGCCTGCCGGTCGAAGCGAGCGAAACGGCCGAGATCGTCGCCTTCCGTTCGCCCGAGGAGGCGTCGGACCATGTCGCGCTGGTCATCGGCAGGCGCGATGCGAACCCGCCCGTCGTGCGGCTGCACAGCGAATGCCTGACCGGCGACGTGCTCGGCAGTCTCAAATGCGATTGCGGGCCGCAACTCCACGCCGCGCTCCACGCGATGGCGGATGCCCCGTGGGGCGTGCTGCTCTATCTTCGGCAGGAAGGCCGCGGGATCGGCCTCGTCAACAAGCTGCGCGCCTATGCGCTGCAAGATCAGGGCTATGACACGGTCGACGCCAACCTCCGGCTCGGCTTCCCGGTCGAGGCGCGCGATTTTGCGATCGCGGGGCGGATGCTCGAACTGCTGAACATCCCACGCATCCGGTTGATGACGAACAATCCCGAAAAGGTCGCACGGCTCGAGAAGGAAGGCGTCGAAGTCGTCGAGCGCATCCCGCTCGCGCTGCCCACGAACAAATATAACGAGCAATATCTCGCGACGAAGCGCGACCGGACGGGGCACCAGCTCTGAACGAAAAAGGCGCCGGACGATACCGGCGCCTCCATCAAATCAGTGCACGAAGCGCGCAACAACGTCGCGATAACTTCGGCTGACCTTCACCTGCGCGCCCGATCCGAGCACGAGGAAACATTCGCCGTTGGTATGCGGCTTGACCTGTTTCACCTGCGACAGATTGACGATCGTCGAACGGTGAACGCGCTGGAAGTTGCGCGGATCAAGCCGCTTTTCCAGGTCCTTCATCGTCTCGCGCAGGATCAGGCTGTTGTCGGCGGTATAGATACACATATAGTCGCCCGCCGCGTCGATGCGTTCGATACTGTCGACATCGACGCGGAAAATCTGGCCGCGATCCTTGATGTTGATCATCTTTTCATAGCGGTCGGCAGCGTGCGCGTCGGGCTGGGTCTCGGCGTCATAATCCTCGACCGCCTCGGGCGCGACCTCGGCCAGCACGTTCTTGAGCCGTTCGACCTCCGCGGCGCCGCGCTTTTCGGCGAGGCGCTGGCGTACGCGGTCGAGCGCGTCGGCGAGCCGCTCGGGCTCGACCGGTTTCACCAGATAATCGACCGCCTGCGCCTCGAAGGCGCGGATGGCGTGATCCGAATAGGCGGTGACGAAGACGACGAGCGGCGGCTCGACCTCCATCAGCCCCTGGATCACCGAAAAACCGTCGAACCCCGGCATCTGGATGTCGAGGAACACAAGGTCGGGTTTGTGCGTCTTGATCTTGCGGATGGCCTCGCGGCCATTCTGGGCGGTGTCGACGACTTCGACATCCGCGTGCGGCTCGAGCCGCAGTTGAAGGCCTTGGGTGGCCAGTTTTTCATCATCCACCAGGATGGTTCTGATCGTCATGTTCTCTCGGTTCCAATCGTCATTTGCCCATCGGGCTGGAACGGAAACTCGATTACCACCGTGAACCCGCCATCAGCGCCCACATGGACGTCGAACCGGTGCTGGTCGCCAAAAGCCTGCGCCAGCCGGTCCCTGATGTTGGCTAAACCCACACCGGTCGATTCCGTTGCAAGGCCAGTGGTGGGGTCGGTCGTTTCCGCTGACAATCCCGCGCCGGTGTCGGACACGGTGATGCGAACATTTTGACCGGCCAGCTGTGCGGAAATCGTGATATCGGCGCCATCTTCCTGCGGCGTCACCGCATATTTGATCGCATTTTCGATGAGCGGCTGGAGCAGGAGCGAGGGCAATCGCGCACGCGACACCGCGGGATCGATCGCAAAATGAGGCCGCAGCCGCTCCTCGAAACGCATCTTTTCGATGTCGAGATAGAGCTTCAGCGTCTCGATCTCCTGCGCCAGCGTCACCTGCGCGGTCGGCTCGTTCGCGAGCGTGTAGCGAAGAAAGGCCGACAGGCGCGACAGCATCGCATTGGCGGGCTCGGCCTGTTTCAGCAGCACGAGCGTCGAAATGCTGTTCAATGTGTTGAACAGGAAATGCGGGTTGAGCTGATAGCGCAGCATCGCGAGCTGCGCCGATGCCGCCTGCGCCTCCAGCCGGATGACGCGGTCATTCTGCTCCTCCAACTGGAGGAAATAGTTGATCGCGAAATAGAGCGCCGACCACGCCGCGAGCGAGGTCGCATCGATATACATGGCGCCGAGCAGCAGGCTGGTGAAGCCCGCCTCGCTCGCCGGGTTCTGGATTTGCGCGACCCAGGCATCGATAAAGGCCCAGAGCGCCGTCGCAACACCCGCGAGACCGAAGCTGACGCCCCACATCAGGAGCGGCCGGCGATTGATCAGCGAACGGTAGCAGACCGACAGGATCAGCGAGAGCGAGAAGCCGGTGATCGCCGAAATCGTCTGCGGGATCAGGAAGGTGAAGGACTGGCCGTTGGCCAGCCCCGATATCCCGCGCAGCCCGAGCCACGCGGCCCAGCCCAATATCTGCAGATTCCAGAAGGCCCGGACCTTGTTGTCGAAAAACGGGCCGGGCGAAGTCAGGCGAAACAGCGGCATGAAGGTCCGTATTGTCGAAAGTCAGCAGCCGCGCGCGCGGGATCGAAAAGCCGGGCGGCCGATCATTCCGCCGCGACCGCCGCGGGATTGTCGCTACGCACGCGCGCCTGTCCCAGCGGCTGCAATTCGGAGCGGTGCTTCCACAGCAGTTCCTTGTAGCCGATCACCCGGCCGTCGTGCGCGGTCAGCGTGACGGGACCGATCGGCTGTTCGTCGCGGGCATCGACGAGCACTGGTGTCGAGGGCACGCCGGCGCCCCATTTTTCGCCCCACTGGCGAAGCGCGATCATCGCGGGGAGGAGCTCGATACCCTTTTCGGTGAGCTGGTAGCGCACCTTGCGCCGGTCCTCTGCCATCACCTCGCGCGCCATGATGCCATGATCGACCAGCCGCGACAGCCGGTTCGACAGGATGTTGCGCGCGATATTCAGTTCCTGCTGGAACTCTTCGAAATGATGGACGCCGTTGAACGCCGCGCGAAGGATCATGAAGGACCATCGCTCGCCCATCGCTTCGAGAGCCAATGGCAGGGCACAATTGCCGCCGTCGAGATCATTCAGAAGTTCGCGTAATTTTCCCATGACCAATGCCCTAACGTAAAATCGCCCCATGCGCCAAAAAAATATAGAGCCTCCGTTGCATTTCGCAACTCAAACGCTAGGTGGCGTTTCGCGACCTCGCGGTCGCGCAAAAACAGGAGGTCAAAATGCCCGAGTTCAAGCTTTCTCCCCTCGTCCAGTCCCTCACGCTTGCCGGTGCCGCGCTGGCCGGCGCCCTTGCTCCCGCCTCGGCCACGGCGGCAGGCGGCGCCTTTTATAGCGCCGAGCTCGCCAGCCCGGCGCCCGAAGCGCGCTTTGTCGCACGCGACATCGTCTGGGCGTGCAAGGGAACGAGCTGCCTCGCCGGACAGGGAACAAGCCGTCCGCTGATCATGTGTTCGGCGCTCGTCAAGAAGGCCGGTCCGGTGACGCGTTTCACTGCGGGCGGAAAGGCGCTCGAAGCCGAAGAGCTCGCGCGCTGCAACGGCGCGAAGTAACGCGCCGACGACTCTGGGCGGTCGCACTCCGACCGGCGCGGCCGCCCCCACGAACGAAGCTTCCAATCGGTCTTATCAAAATTGCCGATCTCCGGCGGTTCGACGCAAGCAAATTTCGCATTGCAATATTGCCGACATGAACGACATTGGGCGGGATGCTGAGGCAATATGAACTTGTCGAGCGCGTGCGCGCTTATGATCCCGACGTCGACGAGGCGCTGCTCAACCGCGCCTATGTGTTCACCGTGCAGAAGCACGGCAGTCAGAAGCGCGCCTCGGGTGACCCCTATTTCAGCCATCCCGTCGAGGTGGCGGGCATTTTGACCGACCTTCATCTCGACAGCGAGACGATCGTCACCGCGCTGCTCCACGACACGCTGGAGGACACGCTGACGACGCCCGAGGAGATCGAGCGGCTGTTCGGCAGCGACGTCGGCCGCCTCGTCGACGGGGTGACGAAGCTTTCGAAGATCGAGGCGCAGACCGAAAATGAGCGCGCCGCCGAGAATCTGCGCAAATTCCTGCTCGCCATGTCGGACGATATCCGCGTGCTGCTCGTCAAGCTCGCCGACCGGCTGCACAATATGCGCACGCTGCATTTCATCACGAATCCCGACAAGCGCCGCCGCATCGCCAAGGAGACGATGGACATCTATGCCCCGCTCGCCGAGCGGATCGGCATGTATGAATATATGCGCGAGATGCAGTTGCTTGCCTTCCGCGAGCTCGAGCCCGAGGCCTATGCCACGATCACCGGCCGCCTCGCCAAACTGACCGCGGGGGGCAAGGACAAGGTCGCGGCGATCAGCCGCGAGTTCAAGGATCTGCTGGCCGCCGCGGGGATCGAGGCCGAGGTTTCAGGGCGCGAGAAGCATCCCTATTCGATCTGGCGCAAGATGCAGGAGCGCCACGTCAGCTTCGAGCAGGTGACCGACATCATCGCCTTTCGCATCGTCACCCCGACCGATGCCGACTGCTACGCCGCATTGGGCCTGATCCATCGCAAATGGAAAATGGTCCCGGGGCGCTTCAAGGACTATATCTCGACCCCCAAACGCAACGGCTACAAGTCGCTGCACACGACGATCATGCACCAGCAGAACATGCGGATCGAGATCCAGATCCGCAGCCTCGGCATGCATCAGCAGTCCGAATTCGGTCTCGCCGCGCACTGGGCGTACAAGCAAGGCGGCGCGGCGCCCGACGGGCAGGCCGGGTGGATTCGCGATTTGCTCGAAATCCTCGAGCAGACGCACGATCCCGAAGAGTTCCTCGAAAACACGCGCATCGCGATGTATCAGGACCGCATCTTCGCCTTCACCCCGAAAGGCAGCCTGCACCAGTTGCCCAAGGGCGCGACCCCGGTCGATTTCGCCTATGCCGTGCATACCGGGCTTGGCGACCGCACCGTGGGCGCCAAGGTCAACGGCCGGCTGGTGCCCCTGCGCACGCAGCTGGCCAACGGCGATACGGTCGAAATCCTCTCGTCCGACAAACAGACGCCTCAGCCCGCATGGCTCGGCTTTGCGGTGACCGGCAAGGCGCGCGCCGCGATCCGCCGCCATGTCCGCTCGAAGGAAAAGGTCGAACTCGCCGCGCTTGGCCGCAAGATGTACGACGAGATCGTCGCGCGGCTGCCCAACAAGGTCGGCGACAAGGCGCGCGCCGCGGCGCTGACCCGGCTCAAGCTCGACGACGATGCCGCGCTCTATGTCGCGATCGCCAAGCAGAGGCTGACCGACAATGCGGTACTCGAGGCGCTCGTCCCCGGTATCACCGCCGAAATGAAGACCAAACCCGGCAAGCTCGTGCAGGGCGCCGCGGTGTCGATCGCGGGGCTGACTCCGGGCGTCGCCTATCAGCTCGCCGATTGCTGCCATCCGGTTCCGGGCGACCGTATCGTCGGCCTGTCGCGCCCCGGCGAGGGGATCGAGGTCCATGTCATCGACTGCCCGAAGCTCGCCGACGGGATCGACGCCGACTGGATCGACCTGCGCTGGCAGGAGGACAGCGAGGGCGGCAATGCGCGGCTGTGCATCGTCATTCTCAACGAGCCCGGCACGCTCGCCGAAATGTCGGGCATCCTCGCCGCCAATTCGGCGAACATCACCAATTTGCGCCTGTCGAACCGCGAGGGCGGCTTCCATACCTATGACGTCGTCGTCGAGGTGCGCGATGTGCAGCATGTGATGCGCATCCTGTCGGCGCTGCGTGCGTCGGACAGCGTGGTGCAGGCCGAGCGGCTTTAGTTCGCGTACAGCAAAGGCGGCCGCCAGGCATTCTGGTCGACCTCGTCGCTGACCTTGTAGACCATGCCCTTGCTGTTCAGGAACAGCTTCTCCATTTCGGGCCGCGTGAACGGCCGCGAGCCGACACGCCCGAAGACCGCCATCTGGCCGCCCGTTTCGTCAACCGCGCGGTCGCGGTCGAGGCCCTTCGAGAGCGCGAGCGCAGGTGAGGGCGTCTTCGCCCAAGCAATCAGCTCGGGGGTCGGCTTCGGCGAGAAGCCGTAGAGGCCGGGATTGTCGGGGCTGGTCAGCTGCAGCACCTTGATGCCGTTCCGCCCGTCGGCGACGTAACCGAAGAGCGACGCGTTGGTCGATGCGACGATCACATCCTCGGCATCGTTGAGCGCGCCGCCGAACGTCAGCCCCGGCCACACGATCGGCGCCGCGGGGCGCGTCACATCGACGATGACGAGCCCGTCGGCCTTCGCCGCGACATACATATAGGTGCGCGCGAGATAGATTTTCCGCGCATTGGCGAGCCGCACCGTGCCCGCGGGCACGGCGACCGGCTGCGCAAGATTGGTGACGTCGAACAGCTTCACCCCCTCGGCATCGGTGACCCAGAGATAGCGGAACTGGAGGGCACTCGCGCGCGCGTCGGTCAGCGGTAGCTGCGCCGTGACCTTCGGCTGGAGCGGGGTCGAGAGGTCGAGCACGACGAGCCCTGCATCGGTCGTGACATAGGCCATGCTGCCCGCGAGCGTCACATGCCGCGCGCCCGCGAGAACATTGCCCTCGTTCCATGTCAGCGCACGCTTGAACCTGTTGTTGCGGAATTCGCCGTCGGCCAGCGTGTCGATGTCGACGAGGACCAGCCCTTCGACGCTGTCGGTGATCACGGCGTAACGATAGATGTCGTGCATCACCTGTTCGTGATTCTCGGGGAAATTCTTTACGATATTCTCGTTGCGGCTGACGCTGACCGGCTGCGTCGTCGCGATCGCCATGCAGGTTGCGTTGCTCGTTTTGACATGCGTGTTCTGGCCGAGCGGCGAGAAGGGCGCGCGGACGATGCGTTCGGAGAAGCCCTTGTTGCCGATCGACGCGATGTCATAAACGCGGAAACCGCCCTTGCCCTCGGCAACGAACATATATTCGCCGCGCTGCTGCAGGCAGTTCACCCGGCCGCTCGTGCCCTGAACGATATTGGCGAATTCCTCGAGCGCGTGCGTTTCGCCGGAGCCTTGTCTGTCGAAGGTCTTGCCGCGCACCCAGTTCTTGAGCTCGCGGCCGTTCTGTTCGACGTGCAGCTTCCAATAATCGGGATAGGCATATTTCTGCAGATAGCTGCCGATCACCGCCTGCGGCTCGTCCCATTCGGTGACGCGCGTCGCCTGAAAGCCGCTATCGAGTCCCGACCAGACGTTCAAACCGACGAAGTTGACGAAATTGGTGCCGAGCAGATTGAGCTGCGCCATGATCGCATTATTGTCGTCGGCGGCCGACAAATGGCAATCGCTGCACTGCTTGGTTTCGGAGCGGCGTACCGTGTGCGGGAAATGCGGCGCGAAGGCCTGGCTCGAATAGCCCGCCGACGAGATCGGCGGCTGCTGCACATAGATGCGTTCGCGATTGATGTTGGTCGACGACAGCACGAGCGCCGAGGTCGAGCGCACCGGGGTGATGATACCGCGTGCTTCGCCATTCGGGCCCGGCTCACCGGGCTTGGTAAGCTGGTGCCGGCCGAGCTGGAACATCTCGTCGCGCGCCACCTGCGGGTTGTAGGTCGCGAAGTTGCGCGTCTCCTCACCCTCGAAATGGTGCATCTTGGTCTTCCAGTTCGCCTCGATCGGCAAATGGCAGCCGCCGCAGCTCGTGGTCCAACTTAGGTGACAGGTGAAACAGGTCATCTTGTCGTCGCCGTGCGCGCGATCCTCCTTGGCGACGCCCGGCCCCCATTCGAACTTGCCGTCTTCCGACCCCGCGCGCGCCATCAACTTGGCGCGCGCCGCCTTGGCGTTGAAATGCGGCCCCGGCGTAACCGCCTGCTTGACGAGGCTGACCTGCCATTCGAGCTTCGGATCGACGATCGAACGCTGGATCAGCCCGATCACCTCGGCATCGTCATTATACTGGAATTCGAAACGTCGCCGCCCGTCGGGATTGCGCAGCAACGCGAGATTATTGCCCTGCGGCCGCGCCGCGACGTTCGAGGTCAAGAGGTTCGGGAAGGCGTCGGCGGTGCCGTGGCAATCCTTGCAGCTGATCTCGACCGCGTTCGCGACTTCGCCCTGGATATAGCCGTTGCCGTGGCTGTCCTGCGCGAAGTGACAGTCGGCGCATTGCATGCCCTTTTCGGCATGGATGTCCATCATATGGACGGCCTTGCCGGGATTGATCCCGGGCGGCACGAACTTGCCCTCGATCCCCGGCTGGCCCGGATCGGCGCTCGACAGGCAGAGGTCGCGCTCCTTGGGATCGGTATAATGGCTGCAGCTCTTGCGCCACTTTTCGGGGTCCTTCGGGTCGATGATGTTCGCGGTGTCGGTGCCATAGGTCGACATATTGCCGTCGGCGGTCAGCAGATTGCCGCTGCGGTCGCGCTTGAAGATGCCGCGGAAGTTCCAGCCGTGGCCATGATAATCGGCGAACTGCGTGTCCTTGTTGCTGTCGTTGACGTCATAGACGTCGCGCAGGAACTCGACGTCGGCCCAGAGGCCGCGCGCCGCCGCCGCCTCGGGATTGCGTTCGAGCACCTGATGCACCTCGGCAGCGGTGGGATAGCGCTGCTGTTTGTATTTCTTTCGATATTCCTCGTCGCCCATCCCCGGCGGACGCGGCGCGGTGTTGTCGGGACCCGGCCACATCTGCGGCGCGTCGGACTCATAGTCCCACATCGTGTAGCCGAGATACGAGTTCAGGAAGATGTTCGGCTGGTGCATGTGGCACGACATGCACTGCGATGTCGGGATCGCGCGGGTGAACGCATGACTGATCGGGTGACCCGATTCGCCGCGTGCCGGTGATCCGGGACGTGCCGGAACGTCGGGATCGGCAGGATCGATCAGCGCGCCATGGCCGCCACCGGCATCATGGCCGTCACCTGCACCATGCGCGTCACCGCCGTGCCCGCCTTCGGGCTTCCATTTCTTCCCCGGGATCGTTGGATCGACCGTCGCCGTCTCGCCGTCGCGGCCGAACTTCGCATAAGTCAGGCTGTGCCGTGGCTCGCGGTCGTTGGCGTAGATGACGTGGCAGCCCGAACAGCCCGAATGGCGATAGTCGCCGGGCTGGTCGTTCGTCCCCATGAACCATGACAGCGGATCGTTGAGGCGCGTCTTGTGGATGTTGAGCACCGGGATCGAGACGCGGAGACCGGTGCCGGGGCCGCGGTTCGATTGCTTGAGATCGGGGCGTCCCGGTTCCTCGAGCCGCTGGATGCTGCCGGTGGGGTTGGGCAGACCGATTTCGGGGAATTGCGTGTTGATGTTGCGCCCGCCGCGTTCGAACACGCGGAACACGTCGCCCGGCGGCAGCACGCTCCAGCGCGGCAGCGGATACATTTTGGCGAGCGCGCCGCGTTTTTTCTCTTCGTCGGTCAGGATCTTGTCGAAACCGAAGCCCGGCTTGCACGCTTCCTTATATTCCTCGGCGGTCAGCCGCGACGAAGGCGAGAGGATGCAGGCGGGCTCGCCGGTGCGCGTATAGGCTTCGCCGAAGATATAATTTTTATAGGGGACGATGCCGTTGTTGTACGCGGCGCCGCCCCATAGCATCGCGCCCGTCGACATCATCGAACGCTCGGTCGCCTCGATCACCTCGAGGTGGCACGCACCGCACGCCTCGCGCGCGACGCGATAGTCACCGGGGTTCACGAAGCGGATGAATTCGGGCGATTCCTTGTTGAGCAGCGTATAGCTGCGCTGCGGATTCGCCGAGCTGTCGTGCCACGCGCCGGGCAGCGTCGGCTGCGGATGCGCGAGTTTCATCACCGCCTTGTTCGTCGGGTGCTGGTAGCCGAGGCCGGGGGTGCCGTGCTGGCTCGCGTCGCCGCCGTGGCAGTCGGTGCAGCCGAGCTTGACCGCGGGAGTCGCATGCATCGACGGCTGGTCGGTGCGCGTGTGGCAGCTGTAGCAGCCCTCCGATTTCGCGCTGACGTCGGCGTCGCTCTGCTCGCGCGGCGCGGGCGGCGTGAAGCGGTATTCGATCTTGAGCGGCTTTTCCTCTTCCGCCGCGCGCGTAGCGCTCACGCCCAGACTGACACTCATCAGCAGGAAGGCGAAGAGGGCGAAGAGTTTGCGCGTCACGATCAGAAGCTCACGATCACATTGGCGAGGATGGAGACATAAGCGTCATTCTTTTTCTTGTTGTCGAACAGGTCCTTGAATCCCTTGCCGGGCAGCAGCACCGCGCCGCTCAGGCGCCCGACGATGTTCTGCGTCGCCTTGGGCCGCCAGATCGTCGCGACCGACAGGTCGAAACCGATATCCTTGGGGATCGAGCCTTCGCTGCGCAGCACCTGCAGGCTCGACGTGTTTTCGAACCAGAGATGGTTGAAATTGGTGCTGACGCGAAATTCGGGGGTCAGGTCGAAATCGGCGCCC
>NZ_JAEMQX010000196.1 GCF_016463645.1 Sphingopyxis sp.
GGAGCGATTAAGGCGACCGGCCGCAAAAAACAAAAGAAAGGCCCGGCGCCGTCGGAAAGCCGACAGGCCGGGCCCGGTGGGCGGGTAGCGAGGGTACGGGAATCAGTCGTCGAGGCTTGCGCGACCCGGGCCGGTGACCGTGGCGCTGAGCGTCGATTTGGCATCGCTGCCCCGCAAGGCGATCGTTTCGCCGACGCGGCCGTCCTGCGTCGCTACCGCAGCATAGCTGATCGAATAGCTGTCGGTCTCGATCGTCACGCGGACATTGTCGCCGCGGCGAATGACGGGGGCGCTCGGTGCCGGGCGAGCGAAATTTACCGCGGCGGGCGCTGCGTCGGCAGTGGGGCCGGTCATCGGGACGCGCAGGCGCCAGCCGAGCGACGCGCAGCGTACCGCGAGCGTCTGCGCGTCGAGCGCGGTGACCGACGCCTGTTCGGGGCAGCGCGCGAGCTTGATCCGGCGGTCGATCGGGGTCGCGGTGCGGCCGAGCGCGTTCGCGACCGTCGCGGTCAGCATGTCGATCGTCTGCCAGTCCTCGCTCGCCTGCTGCGCCGAAGCCGCGACCGGTGCGGCGATCGCGCATGCGGCAAGGGCGGAAAGAATTTTCGGGGACAAGGTCGATCTCCTTCTGTCCAATATCGTTACGCGCCGAGGTGCAGGAAGCGTGCCAGTCGCGATTTGGCGGGCGGTTCGAGTGGGCCGAGGCGGGTACCGTCGGATTTTTGACTCGCGTCGCATGCAAGTCTGCCATGAAAATATAAATAGCTGAAAAATAACAGTAAATATGGATTGGCACGGCCATTGCATCATGCCTTGGTGTATTACCGCGCGTCCGTGCCAGCCGGCCGGACCCGGCAAAGCCCCGCCGCCGGATGGCGGCAAGCGAAGGAATGTGATGATGGCATCCGAGAAACTCTTTGGCCTGCATGCGACGGCGCTCCAGCTCCGCAGCCAGCGCATGATGATGCTCGCGTCGAACATCGCGAACTCCGCGACGCCGGGCTACAAGGCGCGCGACATCGATTTCGCCAAGGCGCTCGACCTCGCACAGCAGGGCAGCTCGACCGAAGGTGCGATCAGCTATCGCGTTCCGGTGCAGGCGTCGCTCGACGGCAACACCGTCGAAATGGCGACCGAGCAGACGGCCTACGCTGAAAATGCGCTCGCCTATCGGTCGAGCCTGTCCTTCCTCACCGGGCGCATCAATACGCTGTCGCGCGCGCTGAAGGGTGAATGACGATGAACGGCAATTTCTCCGTCTTCGACATCAGCGGTCGCGCAATGTCGGCGCAGCTCGTCCGGCTCAACACCACGGCGTCGAACCTCGCGAATGCGGGAACGGTCGCGGGCAGCGAGGCGGGCGCGTTCCGCTCGCTGAAGCCCGTGTTCCGCACGGTGATGGACGCGTCCGGCCGCGCGACGGTCCAGATCGACCAGGTCACGACGTCGAAGATGGCGCCGTCGAAACGGCACGATCCGTCGAACCCGCTCGCCGATGCGGACGGCAACGTCTGGGAAGCCGCGGTCGATAGCGCCGCCGAGCTGGTCGAGATGGTCGAGACCGCGCGCCAGTATCAGAACAATGTCCAGGTCCTCGAAACCGCGAAGGGCCTGATCAACGAAACCCTCAGGATGGGACAGTAAGATGAGCGTCAACAGCATCACCAACAACAACCCGGTGATCCACCCCAAGGGCACCAGCCAGCAGATGGATCAGAGCGATTTCCTCCGCCTGATGACCGCGCAGCTGTCGCAGCAGGATCCATTCAACCCCGTCGATAACCAGCAGATGGTTGCGCAGATGGCGCAGTTCTCGAGCCTCGCCGGGATCAGCGAAACGAACACCGTGCTCGCGCAGATTTCTGAGCAGCTCACGGCGCAGACCCAGTTGCTCAAGGATATCAAGGCCGCCCAGCCTTCGACCCCCACCACGCAGGAAGGATAAGTCCATGTCATTCTATACATCGCTTTCGGGCCTCAAGGCCTCGCAGACCGATATGTCGGTCATCTCGAACAATATCGCCAACGCCGGCTCGGTCGGTTTCAAGCGCAGCAAGGCGCAGTTCGGTGATATCTTCGCTTCGTCGCCGACGCAGTCGACGAAGACGATCGCGGGCCAGGGCACGCGCCTCAACGGCATCACCCAGCAGTTCACGCAGGGCTCGTACGAAGCGAGCGAAAAGACGCTCGACCTCGCGATCGTCGGGGAGGGCATGTTCATCGTGAAGGGCAATCCGCCGACCGAGGCGATCACCTACACGCGCAACGGTTCGTTCGAACCGACCCCCGACGGCAACGTCATCGATACGACGGGCGCCAAATTGCAGCTGCTTCCGGTCGACGCCGACGGCAACGTCACGAACAACACGCTCGCCGGCGCTTTCGACATGCAGCTGCCCACGGGCGCGCCGTCCGACCCGACCTCGTCGTTGGTCAATGTGTCGATCGGTCTCGACGGCCTCGTCACCGCGACTTTTGCCAATGGCGAGGACCAGATGCTCGGCAAGGTCGCGATGGCGACTTTCCCGACGATGTCGGGTCTGCGCCCGACCGGTGATGCGCATTGGCAGTCGACGGGCGAAAGCGGTCCGCCGACGATCGATGGTCCGACCAACGGCTCGATGGGCGCCGTCCGTTCGGGCGCGCTCGAACGCTCGAACGTCGATATCACCGAGGAACTGGTGATGCTGATGTCGGCGCAGCGCAATTTCCAGGCGAATGCCAAGGCGATCGAGGGCGCGTCGCAGCTGACCCAGACGATCATCGGCATGCGCTGACACGCCGCTGACCGCCGCCTGCCGGGAGCTACGACATGGACCGCCTCATCTACACCAGCCTTACCGCGATGCGGGGCAGCATGTCCCGGCAGACGGCGATCGCCAACAATCTGGCGAACGCGCAAACGCCGGGCTTCCGCGCCGACATGGCGAGCGCGCAGGCGCTGTGGCTGGATGGCAGCGGGCTCGACACGCGCGCCATGTCATCCGAGGAAGTGCTCGGCGCCGATATGAAGGCCGGGTCGGTCACCCAGACCGGCCGCGACCTCGACATCGCGATGCAGGGCGATGCGCTGCTCGTCGTGCAGGCGAAGGATGGCGAAGAAGCGTACACCCGTCGCGGCGACCTGCAGGTCTCGCCGAGCGGGCTGCTCACCACCGGCGACGGCAGTCCCGTGCAGGGCACGCAGGGACCGGTGACGATCCCGCCCGCCGATGCGATCAATATCGACCAGGAAGGCCGCGTATGGATCGTGCCGCAGGGCGGCGATCCCGAAAACCCGCAGGAGGTCGACCGGCTCCGGCTCGCGACCCCGACGGGGTCGGACATCGCCAAGGGGCTCGACGGCCTGTTCCGCGTGAAGGGCGGCGGCATCCTGCCCGACGATCCCGAAGCGCGGCTGCTCACCCGTTCGATCGAGGGATCGAACGTCACTGCAACCAGCGCGCTCGTCGAGATGATCGAGGCGAGCCGCAGCTGGGACACCCAATTGAAGATGATCGGCGACGTGCGCGACATGGACAGTGCGACCGCCAATCTGATGCAGCTCCCCCGTTAAGGAGAATATGACATGAGTATCGGTGCCCTGCACGTCGCGCGGACCGGTCTGGATGCCCAGGGCTTCCGGATGCAGGTGATCGCGAACAACCTCGCCAACGTCAACACGACGGGCTTCAAGCGCGACCGCGCGAGCTTCGAGACGCTGAGCTATCAGTTGATGACCGCGCCCGGCGCGCCGTCGACCGCCGAAAACCGCTATGCGACCGGCCTCAACCTCGGCACCGGCGTCGCACTTAACGGCACCGCGCGCATCGATACGCAGGGTAGCTTCCAGACGACGGGCAACGGGCTGGACGTCGCGATCGACGGCGCCGGCTATTTCCAGGTCGAAATGCCCGACGGGCGCATCGGCTACACCCGCGCGGGCAACTTCGGCCGCGCCCCCGACGGCACGATCGTGACCTCGGACGGCAAGCCGCTGACCCCCGCGATCCAGATCCCCGAAGACGCGAGCAATGTGACGATCGGGCTCGATGGCACCGTCTCGGCGACCGCCGCCGACGGCACCGCGCTCGAACTCGGCCGGATCGAGATCGCGCGTTTTTCGAATCCCGCGGGCCTGCAGGCGATCGGCGGCAACATGCTCGTCGAGACGCAGGCCTCGGGCGCGCCGCTCGTCGGCGGCGCGGGCGAGGAAGGCCGCGGGTCCTTGCGCGGCGGGATGCTCGAGGGATCGAACGTCAATGTCGTCGAGGAACTCGTCGACATGATCGAGACGCAGCGCGCCTATGAGGTCAATTCAAAGATGATCTCGGCCACCGACGAGATGATGAAAAATGCCGCGCAAACTCTCTAATCTGGCGATGCCCAGTCTGGCGATGCTTGCCTTCGTGCTCGCGCCTGTTGCGACGCACGCGAAGGAAAAGGTGCCGTCCGATGCCTTTACGGTGTCGATGCCTTTGCCGCCGGCACCGCCGCCGGCGAACGGTTCGATCTTCCAGGGCAGCTATGTTGCGCTCACCTCGGGTGGACGCGCGGGGCAGGTCGGCGATATCATCACGATCCAGCTCGTCGAGCGCACCGCGGCGACGAAAAGCAATGCCGCGGGCACGCAGCGCGA
>NZ_JAEMQX010000197.1 GCF_016463645.1 Sphingopyxis sp.
TCGACCGTATAATGATGATACATGTCGAACTGCATCTGCGCGACGACGCGGCCGAAATCGGGAACGAAGCGGCCGAAGACGCCCGCCTCGTTCATCCAGCGCAACACCGTTTCGGGATCGCGGGGCGACGTCAGCACGTCGAGGAACAGCTCGTTCGCGCGCGCGATGCGGCGCACCCCCTGCGTTTCGATCAGCTTCGCATCGTGGCGCGCCTGCCGCATGGCCTGCGGATGGATTTCGAGACCATGCTTGTCGGCGAGCGCGAAAATCTCGACCAGCCGCACGGGGTCCTTCTGGAAGAAATCGTCCGACGGGAGCGCGAGCCGGCCGCGGTCGAGCACGAAGCCGTGAAGCTTGCCCGGCCGCCGCCGGATCGTCGGCAGGAAGCGACGCCCGCGCGCCGCCATCTGATCGTCGAGATGCGCGAGGAAGGTGCCGGTGACGTCGCCGACCGCCTTCGCGTGGATGAAATAGAGCTGCATGAAGCGTTCGACCGCGCTCTTGCCGGGGCGGTCGGCGAATTTCATGCGGGCGGCGATCTCGCGCTGAAAATCGAAGGTCAGCCGGTCCTCGGCGCGACCGGCGAGGATATGGAGGTGGCAGCGCACGGCGAGCAGGAAATTCTCGGCGCGCTCGAACTGCCTGAGTTCGCGCGCCGACATCAGCCCCGCATCGACGAGTTCGGGCACCGTGCGCACGCGGTGGATGAACTTGCCGATCCAGAAGAGCGTGTGGAGGTCGCGGAGCCCCCCCTTTCCTTCCTTCACATTGGGTTCGACGACATAGCGCGAATCGCCCATGCGCTTGTGGCGCTCGTCGCGCTCGGCGAGCTTGTCGGCGACAAAGGCGCGCGCATTGCCCGCGACGACCTCGGCATCAAAGCGCGCCGACGCCTGATCGTACAGGTCGCGGTCGCCCCAGATGAAACGTCCTTCGAGCAGCGCGGTGCGGATCGTCAGATCCTCCTTCGCGGCACGGACCATCTCGTCGAGCGAGCGCGACGAATGGCCGACCTTCAGCCCGAGATCCCACAAGGTATAGAGCTGCGCCTCGATCACCTGTTCGGTCCAGCTCGTCTGCTTGAACGGGGTGAGGAATCCGATGTCGATGTCGCTGTGCGGCGCCATCTCGCCACGCCCGTATCCGCCAACCGCGATCAGCGTGATGCGTTCGCCCGCCGAACGATTGGCCGAGGGATAGAGGTGGCCGGTCGTGAAATCGTGGCTGAGGCGGATGATCTGGTCGATCAGGAAGGCGGTCGCATTCGCCGCGACGCGGCCCGACGACGGGCTTGCGAGCAGCCGGCGCTCGATCTCGGCGCGGCCCGCTTCGAGCGCGCCCTTGAGCAGATCGACCATCGCGCGGCGGCGCTTTCCGGTGTCGTTCGTCTCATTGGCGACCTCGTCGAGCCGTCCCGCCAGCGCCCGGCGATCGATGATCGCGCGGCGCTGGTCGAGATTGTCGAACAGGTCGCTCATCCCTCGTCCGCCGCCAGCCGCTTGAGCGCATAAAGCGCGTCGAGCGCTTCGCGCGGCGCGAGCGCGTCGGGGTCGATTGCCCCGAGCGCCTCGCGAAGCGCGTCCTTTGCAGCCGCCGGTACCTCGGCGAGCGTTGCGGCGAACAGCGGGAGGTCGTCGAGCCCCGCCGCGAGGCCGCCGGTCTTCTCGCGCCCGGCCTCGAGCTTCGCGAGCACCGCCTCGGCGCGTTTCACGACACCTGCCGGCACGCCCGCAAGGCGTGCGACGGCGAGACCGTAGCTGCGGTCGGCGGGCCCCTCGGCGACTTCGTGGAGCAACACGAGATCGCCCTGCCACTCGCGCGCCCGGACATGATGGAGCGAGAGCGCATTCAGCGTTTCGGCGAGCCGCGTCAGTTCGTGATAGTGCGTCGCGAAGAGGCAGCGGCACCCGTTCACCTCGTGCACCGCCTCGACCACCGACCAGGCGAGCGCGAGCCCGTCGTAGGTCGAGGTGCCGCGCCCGACCTCGTCGAGGATGACGAAGCTTTGCGGGGTCGCCTGCGCGAGAATCGCCGCGGTCTCGACCATCTCGACCATGAAGGTCGAGCGCCCGCGCGCGAGATTGTCGCTCGCCCCGACGCGGCTGAACAGGCGATCGACGAGCCCGAGCTTCGCCGCCGCGGCGGGAACGAAGCCGCCCGCCTGCGCGAGCACGACGATCAGCGCATTCTGGCGGAGAAAGGTCGATTTGCCGCCCATGTTCGGGCCGGTGACGAGCCAGAGCCGGTCGGCCTCCGACAGCGAGACGTCGTTGGGGACGAAACGCTCGCCCGATTTGGCAAGCGCCGCCTCGACCACCGGATGGCGCCCGCCGGTCACATCGAGGCACGGGGTGTCGGCGAGGGCGGGGCGGCACCAGTTATGGCTCATCGCATGATCGGCGAGCGCCGCGGCGACGTCGATCCGCGCGAGCACGTCGCACGAGGCGGCGATCGCCTCGCGGCGCGCGATCGCGGCGTCGGTGAGCGATTCGAGATGCGCCGCCTCGGCGGCGATCGCGTGAACGCCCGCCTGTGTCACCCGGCTCGCGGCTTCGTGGAGGTCGGACGAGTTGAAACGCACGACCCCGGCCAGCGTCTGGCGGTGGGTGAAGCCCGATTCGGGCGCCATCAACGCGTCGGCATGCCTCGCCGGCACCTCGACATGATAGCCGAGCACACCGTTATGGCGGATCTTGAGCGACGCGATGCCGGTGCGGTCGCGATATTGCGCCTCGAGCGATGCGATCGCCTTGCGCCCGTCGCGTGCGGTTTCGCGCAGCGCGTCGAGCGCATGGTCATAGCCCTCCGCCACATAGCCGCCCTGTGCCGCATCGACCGGCGGCGTTTCGATCAGCGCGCGGGTGAGTTCGTCGACGAGTGTGCCATGGCCGTCGAGCCCCGGCAGCAGCCGCGCGAGCAGCGGCGGCAGGTCGGCCCGGCGCGCGAGATGCTCGCGCAGGAGCCGCGCGCCGCCGAGCGCATCGCGAAGCTGCGCGAGGTCGCGCGGCCCGCCGCGGCCCGCGACCAGGCGGCCGAGCGCACGCCCGGCGTCGGGCAAGGCGCGAAGCGCCGCACGCAGTTCGCCGCGCCACAAGGCATCGCGCGCGAGGCCGTCGACGAGGTCGAGCCGGTCGAGGATCGCGAGCCGGTCGGTAAGCGGGCTCGCGATATCGTCGGCGAGCAGCCGCGCGCCCGCCGCCGTCACCGTCCGGTCGATCGTGCCGAGCAGGCTGCCGTCGCGTGCGCCCGCCATCGTGCGGACGAGTTCGAGGCTTTCGCGCGTCGCGGCATCGATCGCCATCCGCCCCGAGGCGAGATGGCGCAGCGGCGGCTGGAGGAAAGTCGGACCGCCGGTGCCGACATGGTCGAGATAGGCGACGAGCGCGCCCATCGCCGCGATCTCGCCGCGGCCGAACTGGCCGAAGCCGTCGAGCGTCTGGACGCCGAAGAAGGTTTCGAGCCGCTTCTGCGCGCTCGTGCTCGAAAAATCGGACGCCGGGCGGCGCACGATCTGGCGCGCCGACGAGATCGGCAGTTCGTCCGCATTCTCGCTCAGCAGCAGCTCCGACGGCGCGAGCCGCGCGAGTTCGGCGTCGACCGATTGCGCCGGAACGGCAACGACCTCGAAGCGACCGGTCGAGATGTCGGCGGCGGCGATCGCGACCTCCCCCTCGCTCCCGACCTGCGCGAGCGCCGCGAGCCGGTTCGCGCTCCGCCCTTCGAGCAGATTTTCCTCGGTGAGCGTGCCCGCCGTGACGAAGCGCACGATATCGCGCGCGACGAGCGCCTTCGACCCGCCGCGCGCCTTTGCCTCGGCGGGGGTTTCGACCTGCTCGGCGATCGCGACGCGGTGGCCGGCGCGGATCAGCCGCGCGAGATAGGATTCGGCCGAATGGACGGGCACTCCGCACATCGGCACCGGCTCGCCGCCATGCTCGCCGCGCGACGTGAGCGCGATGTCGAGCGTCGATGCCGCCGCCTTCGCATCGTCGAAAAACAGCTCGAAGAAGTCGCCCATGCGGTAGAAGAGCAGGCAGTCGCCCGCCTTTTCCTTGAGCGACCAATATTGCGCCATCATCGGCGTCGCAGCGGGGGCGGCAGTGTTGCTGTTGGCGGGTCGGGGAGCAGTGGCGGCCATCGGCCCCTGCTTAGTGATTGGGGGCGGCATGGCAAGTGATGCCTCGGCGGCGCGGGAATTGATAAGATTCGCGCAGAGGCCGCAGAGCGCGCAGAGAATCTGTTCACGCGGAGACGCGGAGGCGCGGAGGAGGCCGCTCCGGGCCGAATGGCCCATTTTCCTGCACGACCCGGCTTGACGCGAGCCGCGGGTGGAAAGCCGCTTCGCGGCAAACGCTATCTCTCCGCGCCTCCGCGTCTCCGCGTGAACCTGTTCCTTACTTCTTTGCGCGCTCTGCGGCCCCGCGAAACATTCGGGGCTGCGGTCGCGCCGGGCAGATCGGTATCAACATTGCCGGTTACATTTTCGCGAGGCGGCGCTAGGGGAAACATTCGGGCGCGCATCTTGTGGATATTTCGAGAGGATAGAGAATGGACAGCGGCAGCAAGGTGCAGTTTTCGGACCGCGAGGCCCTGCTTTACCACG
>NZ_JAEMQX010000198.1 GCF_016463645.1 Sphingopyxis sp.
GCCGATGTGTGGAAAATGCTCCGCATGCCGCAAAGCTGGTGGTCGAAGGACCATAGCTGGTCGGGCGACGCCGCGAACTTCTGGCTCGATTCGCAGGCGGGCGGCTGCTTCTGCGAGAAACTGCCGGATAGCGGCGCGGGCGTCGGCAGCGTCCAGCACGCGCGCGTCCTTTTCTCGAAGCCGGGCCAGCTGCTCCGCCTGTCGGGCGCCTTGGGCCCGTTGCAGGGCGAGGCGCTCACCGGCACGCTCACCATCCAGATCAAGGAGACGCCGACCGGAAGCGCGCTGCGCTTCGACTATGTCGTCGGCGGCTATATGCGCTTCAAGGTCGCCGAGATCGCGCCTGCGGTCGACAAGGTGATCGGTGAGCAATTGCTCGGCCTCGCCAACGCGCTCGGCGGCGCGTTGCCGCCGGCCCGTGACGAAAAAGATACGGAAACGCCGAAGGAAGAAACGCCCGCTGCCGGGAATGAGCCGGGTCTCGACGCTGCGGTCGCCGACCTAGTCGAGGACGAGGCGAAACCCGCGCCCGACGAAAGCCGCTAGGCGCCCGGCTTTCCGCGCAGTTTGGCAAGCGCGGCAAAGGGTCCCGCAGCCTCCTCGCTGAGCACGCCCTTTTCGGCAAGGATACGGTCGGCGTCGGGATGGCGCGGGAAGGGATCGAGCGCGAGCGACAACGTCTGTACAGCGGTTTCGCCCAGATCGACGCGATCGCCTTCGAGCGGCAACAGGTCGAGATCGTCGCTGCCGATCTCGATTTCCTCATCCTCGCTCGCGGGTGCATCGACGTCGCGCAGGAAGCGGAGGTCGAACGGCTCGGCGATCGTCGCGGGGACGGGCAGGTCGGTCGCGGCGCACGCCTGCACGACATCGGCGCTCACCTCGCCCCTGGCTCCGAGCCCGCCCGCAACCGTGCGGACCTCGGCGGAGAGGGTAAAGCGGTCGAGCGCGACGAGGCCGAGTCGCCGCGCGATGGCCGCGCGCGCATCGGCGTCGGCCTCGACCGATATCGCACGGCCGTGCGCGGCGTCGGCGAGCGTGACGACCAGGGGGAACTCGGAGGCGGTCATGCCCGGGGGCCGTCCAGCCGGTCGGCTACGATGAGGTCGGGCACCGGGGTCGCCGCGAGCCGGCGACGCAGCGCCGCGACCTCCGCCAGCACATGCGCGAGCCCCGCTTCGGCGGGCGCGTTGCCGCGCCACAGGTTCCGGATCAGCGCCTCGCGCAGGTCCGCCGATCCGTCGGCGGCGCGATAGGCGCCGAGCCGCCCGCCCAGCGCGCTCATCATGCGGCCGACCTGCTTGCCGACGACCATGTCGCCAAAGCCGATCTGGCGCATCTGGCCGTCCATGTCGTTCACGAACAATTCGGTCAGCTGGACCCCGGCGAGCCCCTGATCGGGGTCCTCGTCGATCCGGTGCAGCACGAGCGCCAATACAAGGCTGATCATGTCGAAGCGGCCGTCGAGCGTGTCGGGGACGGTGCCATCGGCATACCAGTGCGGCGCCCGCGCGGTCGCGACCACGGCATCCCACATCGGGCGGCGCGCCTCGCGTGGATCGGGTTCGGACGCGAACAATTTGCGAAGGGAAGAAAACATGCCCGACGCTTAGGCTGAATCACGTCACCGGAAAAGAGGCCTGAGTCAGCTTGGCGCAAGCTTTGCCGCGGCATAAGCCGCTTGTGCGCGCCGACCGCTTGCGGTTAAGAGGCGCGATTGCCAGCGCCCGACGAAAGCGGCGCAACGGAGATATGTTGATGCCGACCCAATATCCGAAGCTTCCTGCCCGTCCCGCGCGCCTGATCGTCGCCGGGCTGGCGATCGCGCTGACCGTCGGTGGCTGCGCGCAGCTCCGGGGACGGCAGGGCTATGTCGTCGATCCGTTGCTGACCGAGGCGATCACGCCGGGGGTCGACAATCGGGAATCGGTCGAAAGAACGCTCGGTCGCCCGACCTTCGTCGGTCAGTTCGGCACGAACGAATATTATTATGTGTCGCGCGAAACGCGCCAGCTCGCCTTCGCCAGGCCGCGCCCGGTCGACCAGCAGGTGATGCGCGTGCGTTTCGATCCGGCGGGCAATGTCGCGGCGGTCGACCGCACCGGCCTCGAACTGGTGAGCAAGATCAACCCCGAAGGCGACAAGACGCCGACGCTCGGCCGCCACCGCAGCTTCTTCGAGGATATTTTCGGCAATATCGGTGCGGTGGGTGCGCCGGGTGCCGGGGCGCCGGCCGGGCGGTAGAACCCGAAGCCCGCGGCAAGGAACAGGAAGCGGCGGGGCCCCTTGGGGGGCACCGCCGCTTTTCTTATTGCGCGATCCCGCCCGCCGCCAGCACCGCGAGCGTCACCAGATCCGACGCGGTCGACGCCATCGTCGCGACCTGCACCGGATGTTCCATGCCGACGAGCATCGGGCCGATCACCGCGCCGCCGCCGAGTTCGCGCAGCAGCTTCGCCGACAGGTTCGCCGACTGCAGCCCCGGCATGATGAGGACATTCGCCGGGCCCGACAGGCGGCAGAAGGGATAGTTTTTCATCACCTTCTCGTTGAGCGCGACGTCCGGCGCCATTTCGCCCTCATATTCGAAGGCCGGTTTCCGTTGGTCGAGGATCGACACCGCCTCGCGGATGCTTTCGAGCCAGCTCCCCTCGGGGTTGCCGAAGGTCGAATAGGACAGGAAGGCGACGCGCGGTTCGTGGCCCATGCGCCGCGCGACCTGCGCGGTACGCTCGGCGATGTCGGCAAGCATCTCGGCGGTCGGCCGCTCGTTGACGGTCGTGTCGGCCATGAAGATGGTGTGATGCTGGTCGACGAGGATATGGATGCCGAACGGCGTCTTGCCCTCGGCATGGTCGATCACCCGCCTTATCTCGCGCATCGTCTGCGAATAGGTGCGCGTCGTGCCGGTGATCATCGCGTCGCCGAGACCCATCTTGAGCAGCAGCGAGCCGAAGATGTTGCGGTCGCGGTTGACCATGCGCTCGACGTCGCGACGGAGATAGCCGCGCCGCTGCAGTCGCTCGTACAGCATGTCGACCATCTGCGGCACGTGCGGTGAATTGACGCTGTTGTGGACCTCGAAGCTTTCGGCGTCGGCGACGCCCATCGCGCGCAGCTTGTCGTGCAGTCCCTCGCGCCCGACGAGCACCGGGATGCCATAGCCGCCGTCGCGGAACTGGATCGCCGCGCGCAGCACGACCTCTTCCTCGCCCTCGGCAAAGACGACGCGCTTCGGATTGTTGCGCGCGGCTTCATAGGCGAGCGTCAGCACCGAGGTCGTCGGGTTGAGCCGCGCGCGAAGCTGGGTGCGATAGTCGTCGAGATTCTCGATCGGCCGCTGCGCGACGCCTGTCTTCATCGCCGCCTCGGCGACCGCCGCAGGCACGATTTCCATCAGGCGCGGGTCGAAGGGAGAGGGGATGATATATTCGGGACCGAAGCTCGACGCCCGCCCGCCATAGGCTGCGGCGACCTCCTCGGGCACCTGCTGGCGCGCGAGGTCGGCGATCGCATAGGCTGCCGCGATCTTCATCTCCTCGTTGATCGCGGTCGCATGCACGTCGAGCGCACCGCGGAAGATGAAGGGGAAGCAGAGGACGTTGTTGACCTGGTTCGGATAGTCCGAACGCCCCGTCGCGATGATCGCGTCGGGCCGTGCCGCACGCGCATCGGGCGGCGAGATTTCGGGGTCGGGGTTCGCCATCGCGAAGATGATCGGCGCCGGCGCCATGTCCTTGACCATCTCGGGCTTCAGCGCGCCTGCGGCCGACAGGCCGAGGAACACGTCGGCACCGACGAGCGCTTCGGTCAGGCTGCGCGCTTCGGTCGGCACGGCATGCGCCGACTTCCACTGGTCCATGCTTTCGGTGCGACCCTGCCAGATGGTGCCTTTGCGGTCGCACATGATGACGTTTTCGTGGCGGACGCCCATCGCCTTGATCAGCGCGGTGCACGCGATCGCGGCAGCGCCGGCGCCGTTGACGACGACCTTCACCGTCGAAAGATCGCGCCCCGTGAGATAGCAGGCGTTGATCAGCCCGGCGGCGGTGATGATCGCGGTGCCATGCTGATCGTCGTGGAACACCGGGATGTTCATGCGCTCTTTCAGCGCCGCTTCGATGATGAAGCAGTTGGGCGCGGCAATATCCTCGAGGTTGATGCCGCCGAAGCTCGGCGCGAGCAATTCGACCGCCTCGATGAAGCGCTGGGGATCCTCGGTATCGACCTCGAGGTCGATCGAATCGACGTCGGCGAAGCGCTTGAACAGCACCGCCTTGCCTTCCATCACCGGCTTCGAGGCGAGTGCGCCGAGATTGCCGAGGCCGAGGATCGCGGTGCCGTTCGAGATCACCGCGACGAGGTTGCCCTTTACCGTATAATCATAGGCCTTGGCGGGGTCCTCGGCGATCGCGTTCACCGGGACCGCGACGCCGGGCGAATAGGCAAGGCTGAGGTCGCGCTGCGTCGCCATCGGCTTCGACGCGACGATCTCGATTTTCCCGGGCCGGCCATATTCGTGGTAAAGCAGGGCCTCGCGGTCCGAAAACTGCACCTTGCTGCCGCTGTCCAT
>NZ_JAEMQX010000199.1 GCF_016463645.1 Sphingopyxis sp.
CCGACCGAGCGTTCGCGGCTGGCGCTGTATTTGGCGCGCGCCATTTCGGGCGGGGCGCGGTCGATATAGTCCTGAAGGACGTTGTCGAGCATGCGCATCACATCCTCGATGAAGCGCTTGTCGCCGTTCCACTCGTCCCAGGTTTCGAGGTTGAGCGACGAGAGGCAGCAGACCGCGGTGCGATCCTGACCCAGATGGTCGCGGCCGGTGGGCAGCGTGATTTCGCTGCAGAGGTTCGAGGTGGTGACCTTGAGCCCGAGGTCGCGATGATGCTTCGGCATCATGCGGTTCACCTGATCGATGAAGATGATGTAGGGTTCGCCGGTCGCGAGGCGCGTCTCGACGAGCTTCTGGAACAGCCCGCGCGCGTCGACGGTGCCGCGGACGCTCTGGTCCTTGGGGCTGCGCAGGTTGAATTCGGCGCCGTCGCGGACGGCCTCCATGAACTCGTCGGTGATGAGGACGCCGTGATGCAGGTTCAGCGCCTTGCGGTTGAAGTCGCCCGAGGGTTTGCGGACCTCGAGGAACTCCTCGATCTCGGGGTGCGAGATGTCGAGGTAGCAGGCGGCCGAGCCGCGGCGGAGCGAGCCCTGGCTGATCGCGAGGGTGAGGCTGTCCATCACGCGGACGAAGGGGATGATGCCGCTGGTCTTGCCGTTCAGACCGACGGGTTCGCCGATGCCGCGCACCGCGCCCCAATAGGTGCCGATGCCGCCGCCGCGGCTGGCGAGCCAGACATTCTCGTTCCACGTGCCGACGATGCCCTCGAGGCTGTCGTCGACCGAGTTCAGGTAGCAGGAGATCGGCAGGCCGCGGCCGGTGCCGCCGTTCGAGAGAACGGGGGTCGCGGGCATGAACCAGAGCTTCGAGATATAGTCGTAGAGGCGCTGCGCGTGGTCCTGATCGTCGGCATAGGCGTCGGCGACGCGCGCGAAGAGATCCTGGTACGATTCACCGGGGAGGAGATAGCGGTCCTCGAGCGTTTCCTTGCCGAAATCGGTGAGGAGCGCGTCGCGGCTGCGGTCGGTCTCGATCGCGAAGCGGCGCGCGTGGACCTTGGGCTCGCTGCCGTCGTTGAGCTTCGCCGGGGCGGCCGAATCATCCTTCGGTTCGCCTTTCGATTCGGGTGCCGCCGGAGCGTCGTTCTTCGCCAGTTCCATCGTCGCCACGTCGCTCGTCTCCACCCGTTCGCTTTCCCGAAAATCCATCGCATTCATCCCCGATCTGAACGCGCACAGGGGTGCGCATGTTCCTGTCTTGTTCGACTCAGGGCGAAGCCCCGATCCTAGCATCTAAACCTGTCCCCGTGGGCACTTTTTTTGGCCGCAGAAAGGGTTTTCCCGTGCCCATGTGCGATGGACGACGGAAATCCGCCACTTACAGCCTGATACTATTTATTGGGGTGCCCCCGTGTGTGACCCACCACCTATAGTGCCACGTCGGCGCGCCGATGCAAGACGGTAAATGACAGAACGGGGACTCGACTCGTCGATAATTTGATTCGTCTCGTCGCCGCAAATGGACGCCCGGGCGGGTGCGGGCAAGGCATTCCGCGGCTTTGCGCGCGGAAGCGATGACCGGTTGATGCGGCGCGATTTTTTTTAGCCGGGGCGCGCGGCGGGGCGAAGCGCGTCGCGACGCGGCGCGGAAGCGTTAGCTGTCAACGGAGAAATGAGGCCGGCACGCGCGCGGCGCGCAAAAAGAAAGGGCCCCGGCAATGCCGGAGCCCCTTCCCGAATTTGTTTCCTGCTTAGGCCTGACCGCCAGCACTGTCCGTACCGGTGCCGCCCAGGAAGCGCCAAAACCAACCCATGATAAATCTCCTGTTCGCACTGCCCACGAGGAACAGTTAACGGAGCATATACCTTAATTAGTAAGGTAAATCGAGTCTTAACTATGATGATTGCCGCCACATTGGCAGCTATGCGGTGCGGTTATGGGGAGTGGTCGCGAGCGCCGCCGCGAGTTCGGAAAACAGTTGAGGTTTTCCAAGATGATAGCCTTGCCCCACATCGCAGCCTAGGCTCGCGAGGAGGGTCATGGTTTCGGCATCTTCAATGCCTTCGGCGACCGCGACGGCGCCAAGGCGGTGCGCCAGATCGATGGTCGATTTGACCACTTCGAGGTTCCGCTGCGAATCGCGCATCGTCATCACGAATCGCTTGTCGATCTTGATCTCGTCGGCCTCGATCTCGGTCAGATATTCGAGGTTCGACTGGCCGGTGCCATAATCGTCGATCGACAGGCGAATGCCGGCGCGGCGGAGCTGGGCGAGCGTCTGGCGCGCCTGGCGGCTGTTTTCGATCTGCGCGGTCTCGGTGATCTCGATCGTCAGGGTTTCGGGCGGCAGATGGTGCGCGGTCAGCATCACGCGGATCGTGCCGACGAGGTCGCTGTGGTCCAGCAGGCTCGCCGACAGGTTGACCGACATGTTGATCGGAAGCCCGCGTTCGCGCAGCTGCGCCGCCGAGCGGATCGCCTGATCCATCACGAACAGCGTCAGGCGGTAGATGTCCTGGCTCTTTTCGGCCTGGACGATGAACTCGTCGGGCGGGATCGGGCCGCGCGTCGGGTGCGTCCAGCGCGCGAGCGCCTCGACGCCCACGAGCCGCTGCGTCGCGATCTCGTATTGCGGCTGAAAGGCGACCCAGATGTCGCCGCCGGTGAGCGCGTCCTCGAGCTGCGAGTGGAAGGAAAGCTGCCAGCCGGCATCCTCCTTCTGGCGCGAGGTATATTTGGTCCACAGCGAGCGTGTGCGGATCGCGCGCTCGGCGGCGACGAGCGCGGCGGCGAGGCGCTGCGCGTTCGAGCCCTCGAACTCGTCGTTGACCCCGAAGGCGATCGCGACGTCGACGCGCAGCTCGCCGATCGTCAGCGGCGCGTTGAACAGCGCGGCGAGCCCTGCGAGCTGCCCCTCGATCTGGCTGTGCTGATAATAGGGCACGAGCCAGGCGAAGGTGCCGTCGAGATCGTGGTGCAGCGTCGTGCCCTGCGAGGCGAGCTGGAGCCGGCGGGTGACCTGTTCGACGAGCTTGCCGATGCCGTTGCCCGGGATGAAGGCGGCGAGATCCTCGAAATTGACGACCTTTGCCGCGACCACCGTCGCGCTGCCGAAGGGCGGCAGCGATCGCAGCGCCTCGAAATTGGGCAAGCCGGAGACCGGGTTTTCGCGTTGCGCCGAAGCGCGGCGGCGGGAGCGCGACACGTTGGCGGCGATGGCGGCGATGAAGAATAGCGCGGGGCCGATCCACGAGGTGACGAGCATGGTACCGAGGAAGATCTTGCCGCCGATGAGGAGGACCGTTGTGCCCAGGGCGACCGGAGCGAAGGCGCGTTGAAAGCGCGGGAGCAGCGCCAGTCCCGTCGCCGCGATGGCGAACAGCAGCGGAGGAATCCAGCCGATGTCGACGGGGTTCCCCCGCTTCAGCGTTTCCGCGGCGATGACGTGGAGGAATCCGCCGGGAATGCGATTATGCCCCGGCAGATAGAAATAGTCCTGAAAGCTGGGCGCGGTCGGGGCAAAGATCACATCCTTGCCGGCCAGTTCGCGCGCGCCGACCTTGCCCGAAAGCAGGTCCGCTGCGCTATACTCCGAGATGGTCCGGGTGTTGTAGCCGAGATCGAGGCGAAAGCTCTTCGGCGTATCGCTATGCCTGCCCGCGATGATCGCGGCGAACGTCGGAAGGAGCCGCCCTTCGGCGCGATAAGCGATCGGGGCGCTCCAGACCTGCCAGAACTCGCTTTCGATGGCGATGCTCGCCAGCGGGACATCGGGGCCGAACCGCTTGCTGGGAAAGGTGGTGACCTTTTCGTCGCTGCCCGGGACCTGACGCGTCGAGACGGCAAGTACCACGCGGTCGCCCATGTTCCTTACCGCATCGACGAATAGCGGGAAGTCGCGGTCCGCCTCCCGCCGGTCGAAATAGAAATCGATCAGGAGGCGCTTGGCACCGGCCCGGTTTGCCGCGTCGACGACTTTTGCATATTGCGTCATCGAAAAGTTGCGGTTGGGCGATTGCGCCATCGTGCGCTCGTCGAGCGCGACGACAACCACCTGCCCGGAAACCGCACGATTGGCGAGACGGCCGACGACCGCGTCGAGCACCCGGTCGGCTATTTCGCCAGCCGACGAAATGCCCACCGCCAGCGCAATCAGCAGCGACAGTGCGATGGTTCGCCAGCTGATGATCAGACTTTTGACCGGGATGGGCACGCACGTCTCCAGCAATTGCCGGTCGCGTCTAGTCCCAGATGGTTATCATCGCGTTAATTATGAACGAAATCCTGCGGCGCGCGCCGAAGCGTGAGGCGCAGGATTCCGGGCTGTTCAGGCGATCGCGGGCAGCGGTTCGAGCGCCGCGTCGCCGGCGAGCGCCGAGGGCGCGAGGCCGGTCGCCGCGGGGACGATCTGCTGGAGGTAGAAACGCGTCGAGACGATCTTGGCTTCGAGGAAGGCGCGGTCGCCGCCACCCTCGTCGAGCGCGGTGCGCGCGGCCTTGTGCTGGATCGCCATCAGCCAGCCGCACGTCGCGGTGGCGAGCATGGTGA
>NZ_JAEMQX010000200.1 GCF_016463645.1 Sphingopyxis sp.
TGACGCGGACGTCCTTCAGCTCGATTTCCATATGGCCGTGCGGCGCATCGTCATAGCCGAAGACGGGCAGGTGGCGCAGGATGTTCACGCCGGGGGCGTCGAGCGGCATCAGCACCATCGACTGCTGCGCGTGGCGCTTGGCGGCAAAATCGGTCTTGCCCATCACGATCGCGACCTCGCAGCGCGGATCGCCCGCGCCCGACGACCACCATTTACGGCCGTTGATGACATAGTCGTCGCCGTCGCGCTCGATGCGCGTCTCGATGTTCGTCGCGTCGGACGAGGCGACGCGCGGTTCGGTCATCAGAAAGGCCGAGCGGATCTGACCGTTCATCAACCGGCCGAGATATTTGTCCTTCTGCGCGCGCGTGCCGTAACGGTGGAACACCTCCATATTGCCGGTGTCGGGCGCCGAGCAGTTGAACACCTCGCTTGCGAAACCGACGCGGCCCATTTCCTCGGCGCACAGCGCATATTCGAGGTTGGTGAGCCCCGGCCCCTCGAATTCGAACGTCTCGTCGACATGGTGGTGCGCGGCGCTCCGCGGCGGCATGAACAGGTTCCAGATGCCGGCGTCCTTCGCTTCGGCCTTCAGATCCTCGACGATCTGGATCACCTTCCAGCGATCGCCGGCCCTGTCCTGCTCTTCATAGGTCGGAACGGCGGGGCGAACCTTGCGCTCGATGAAGTCGCGCACCCGGTCGCGCCAATAGACCTGCCGGTCGGTGAGATCGAAATCCATCTCCGCTTCCTTCCCTTTACGTTCACGTAAACCCTTGGACCGATTCGCCGGCCTTGCCAAGTCCTGCGGTCCGAAAATTACCTCATTTGGTCATGGCGCGCATTTATCGCTTACGGGTGCGCTCCGCTGGCATCGGGCTCGCCCCGCGCGGCGTCGTCGAGCAGCGCGAGCCGCGCCTCGTGATCGGCGCGCGAGATCGGGAAGCGCCGCATCACGATCAGCCCCAGCGTGCCGATGACGAGGATCGCGAGCGCATAGCCGAGTGCGAGGTCGCCGAGCACGTCGCCGCCGACCTCGCCGGGCTTCGCGTTCGCCGGAAAGGACGCGAGGGAGAGGATCAACCCCGCGACGAAGATGCCGATGCCCGTCGCGCATTTCTGCATGAAGAAATAGCCCGCGAAGAACAGCCCTTCGGACCGGCGTCCGGTCTCGCTCTGCGATGCCTCGACCACATCGGCCATCATCGACGATGACAGGATCATCAGGATGATCGAGAAGGTGTTGCTGACGAACACCAGCGCGAACATCGTCGCGACGCTCGGCTTGCCGGGCAGCCCGGGGAACACGCCCTGGATCCATGCGAAATAGATGCCGCTGTTGACCAGCAGCGCGACCGCGCCCGCGACGATCGCCCCGTCGCGCTTGCCGAGCCGCGCCGAGATCGGCGCGACAAGGATGAAGGCGGCGATCATCGTCCCGAACAGCAGGAAGACATAGGCGACCATCTCGCCCTGCGTGAACTGCCAGAAAAAGCCGAGCAGATAATTGTTCATCGAAAAGGTGATGCCCTGATTGACGAAGCCGAACAGCGCCGCGAACACCAGCCACAGGAAGGCGCGGTTCGACAGCGTGTCGCGCATCTCGCCGAGCACCTGCCGCAACGTCGTCCTGGGTTTGACATCGGCGACGTTCGACACGGCGATGCGGCCATGCTGCCCCGCCGCCGAAATCAGCACCGCACCCGCCATCAGCAGCGCACCGGTCAGCGCATAGGGGAAATAGCCGTCGGGATCGACGAGGCCCTTGGCGCCGCCGAAGAAGACGCCATAGGCGAGCAGCAGGATCAGCAGCCCGCCGCCCCAGCCGAACAGGAAACGGTATCGCATCACCGCGGTGCGCTCGTCATAGTCGGCGGTGAGCTCGGGGACGATCGCGACCGACGGCACCTCGCACATCGACACCAGCGAACGCACGATGATCGCGAAACCGATCAGCCACGCCACCGTCATCGTGTCGCTCATCTCGGGCGGGCTCCACAGCAGCATCCACATGATCGCTAGCGGGATCGGCGCGCCGTAGAGCCAGGGCAGACGGCGGCCCCAGCGGCTGCGCGTGCGGTCGGTGAGCTCGCCGATCACCGGATCGACGAAGGCGTCGGCGATCAGCGCGACCATGATCGCGGCGCCGACGATGCCGGCGTCGAGCCCGATCACCTGATTGTAGAAGAGCAGCAGGAAGGTCGAAAACCCATTGTCCTTGACGCCGTAGGCGATGCTGCCGAGCCCGTGCGTGGCCTTTAGCCAGACCGGCAGGCGCTCGGCTTTGGGCGCCGCCATGCTTGTGGCGCTCACGCGGCGGCTCCGGCTTTCGCCGCTTCCTCCATCGCCAGCAGGGCGTCGAACATGCCCGGCGTTTCCTTGTCCCATGCGTGGCGCTGGCCGATCGTCAGCCCACCGTCGACGAGCAGATGCGTGCCTGTCATGAAGCTCGATTCCTCGCTCGCGAGATAGGCGACGGCGTTGGCGATATCCTCGGGCTGGCCGCCGCGCGCGACCGGCTGCGCGTTCGCGCTCATCTGCGCGATCACTTCATTCGCCTGCGTCTTGAGTTCGCCCGGCACGTCGAGCGAGGCGGTGAAGATATTGGTGTTGATGAAGCCGGGGCAGATCGCGTTCACGCGGATGCCGTACTGCGCGAGGTCGGTCGCCGCGACCTTGGAGAGGTGCAGCACGCCCGCCTTCGCAACGGCGTATGCAATCGGCGAATAGCCCGCGCCGAGCGCCGCGACGCTCGCGGTGTTGACGATGCTCGCCCCCTTTCGCCCCTTCATGTGCGGCACGGCGTAGCGGATGCCCATCGCGACCGATTTCAGCACCAGATCCATCGTCCGGTCCCAGCCTTCGGGCGTGATCTCGTCGATCGGCGCGCGGTCGCCGCCCGCGGCGGCATTGTTGAAGACGATATCGATCCCGCCGGCCTTCGCCGCGGCGACGTTCATCAGCGCCTCGATATCGGCGGGCTTCGTCACGTCGCAGCGGACGAAGTCGATCTTGCCGTTCGACTGCTCGGCGAGTGCGCGACCGCCCGCCTCGTCGATATCGGCGGCGAACACATGCGCGCCTTCGCCCGCCAGTTTGAGCACACTTGCCTTGCCGATACCCGACGCCGCGCCGGTGACGACGGCTATCTTGCCTGCGAATCGCATATCCTCTGCTCCCGTTTTCTTTTGCCACTTAGCTTAGGCGCGAAGCGGCCCCCGTCAACGGCGCGATGCCTTCCGTTACGGCGCCGTAGCGTCGGTTGGACGCACCAAGTTGACGCTTGCGTAAAGCAGCGAAGCGGACGTAGATTTGGCGGCAGAAGAGGAGCCAAAAGGATGAGCGAACTGGACGCTTTCCGCACCGAGGTGCGCGAATGGCTGGAGGCGAACTGCCCCGCCGAAATGCGCTTGCCCGTGCGCGACGAGGATGACGTCTGCTGGGGCGGACGCAATTTCAAGTTCAAGAACGCCGCCCAGAAACAGTGGCTCGATGCCTGTGTCGCGAAGGGCTACACCGTTCCCGACTGGCCGAAGCCTTATGGCGGTGCGGGCCTCACCCCCGAACAGACCAAGATCCTCAAACAGGAAATGAAGCGCATCAAGGCGCGCTCGCCGCTCGACAGCTTCGGTATCTGGATGCTCGGTCCCGCGCTGCTGCAATTCGGTACCGAGGAGCAGAAGGTCCATTATCTGAACCCGATCGCGCGCGGCGAAATCCGCTGGTGCCAGGGCTATTCGGAGCCCGGCTCGGGCAGCGACCTCGTCTCGCTGCAGACCTTCGGCGAGGACAAGGGCGATCATTGGGTCGTCAACGGGTCGAAGATCTGGACGAGCTACGCCGACAAGGCCGACTGGATCTTCTGCCTCGTCCGCACCGACAAGACGAATAAATATCAGGGCATCACCTTCATGCTCTTCGACATGGAGAGCAAGGGCGTCACGACCAAGCCGATCCTGCTGATCAGCGGAAATTCACCTTTCTGCGAAACCTTCTTCGACGATGTCGAGGTGCCGAAGACGCAATATGTGGGTGAGATCAACCGCGGCTGGGACGTAGCCAAATATCTGCTCGGTCACGAACGCGAGATGATCTCGGGCGGCGGCGCCGGCGGCGACATGGTCAGCATCGGCGGCGCCTTCGCCAAGGCGTTCGGCAAGAACGCCGCGGGCGAACTCGACGACCCGATCCTGCGCGCCGAAATGGCGGCGTTCGACGTCGACGTCTTCGCCTATCGCGCGATGGGCGAGCGTTTCATGGACATGTGGAAGACCGGCCGCGCGCATCCCGCCTCGTCGAACATGATGAAATATGTCGGCACCGAGCTCAACAAGCGCCGCCACGAACTCGTGATGTCGGGCGGCGGCAGCGAAGCGCTCGAATGGGACAGCGAAGAGACCAAGGGCGGCGCAAGGGCGCGCGGCTGGCTGCGTACCAAGGCCAATTCGATCGAAGGCGGGACGAGCGAAGTCATGCTCAACGTCATCG
>NZ_JAEMQX010000201.1 GCF_016463645.1 Sphingopyxis sp.
ATCGTCATCACCGGCGACGTCGGCGCGGGCAAGACGACGCTCGTCGGCCATCTGATGAACACGATCGACCCCAACCGGCTGACCGCGGTCAAGCTGGTGTCGACGCAGGTCGAGGGCGACGATCTTCTCCGCCTCGTCGCCGAACAATTCGGTATCGGGTGGGAAGGCGAGAGCAAGGCCGAACTGCTGCGTTCGATGGAACAATATCTTCGCGAACAGGCGCGCGCCGGCAAGCGCACGCTGCTGATCGTCGACGAAGGGCAGAATCTGGCGATATCGGCGCTCGAAGAGCTGCGCATGCTCTCGAACTTCCAGCTCGGCGGCCATTCGCTGCTGCAAATTTTCCTGCTCGGCCAGCCCGAATTCCGCCAGACGCTGTTCCACACACCGACGCTCGAACAACTGCGCCAGCGCGTGATCGCGACGCACCACCTCGACCCGATGGAGCCCGAGGAGGTCGAACCCTATATCCTCCACCGCCTCGGCAAGGTCGGCTGGACGGGCAACCCCAGCTTCAGCCCCGACGCGTTCGAGGAAATATTCGATTACAGCGAAGGCGTGCCGCGCAAGCTCAACGTCCTCGTCAGCCGCCTGCTGCTCTATGGCGCGGTCGAGCAGATGACCCGCATCACGGCGCAGAATGTGCGCTCGGTCGTCGCCGAGATCGAGGCCGACCGCGGCATCGACGCGTCGACGCTCGCACCCTTGCCGATCGACGAGATCGTCGCGGCCGCGGCGACCGCCGTCGCGCCGACGCCCGCGCCCTTCGCCGCGCCGGTGCCCGCGAACGAAGCGGCGCCCGAATGGCCGCAGCGCGCTGCGGCGCCGGTCGTCGATGGCCCCGCGCCCTTCGCGGCGCCGGCCGGACCCGCGCCGGTGGTCGCGCCGACTTCGCCCGAGGCGGTGGAAGCGCCCGTGCCGGTGGCACCTGCGGTGGACCCCGAGCAACTCGCCGCGCTCGAAAAGCAGATCGCGTCGCTCGAAGAGCGCCTCGTCGAACAGGATGCCGCACTCCGCCGCGTGCTCGATCTCCTGATCGAATGGGTCGAACGCGATCCCGACAACGCGCCCAATCCGCAGAATTCGCGAACCTGGGCCGCCTGACAACCCGGCGGAAATCGGCTAGCCCGCTGATGAAGGTGAGGAAAAATGCAGAACGGCCTGTCGGTCGATGTCGAGGACTGGTTTCAGGTCGGCGCCTTTGAGCGCACGATCGGCCGCGCCGACTGGGACGGTCTCGAATGCCGGGTCGAGGCGAATTGCGACGCGGTGCTGCAGATTTTCGCCGATGCTGGCGCGAAAGGCACCTTCTTCACATTGGGCTGGGTCGCCGAACGCTATCCCGCGCTGATCCGGCGCATCGTCGCGGCGGGGCATGAACTCGCCAGCCACGGCTACGACCACAAGCGCGTCTTCAACATGACGGCGGACGAGTTCGCCGCCGATCTCAAAAAGACCCGCGCCATCCTCGAGGATATCAGCGGGGCCCCGATCGCCGGCTATCGCGCACCGAGCTTTTCGGTCGATACGCGCACGCCCTGGGCGCACGTCATTCTTGCCGAACAGGGCTATGCCTATTCGTCGAGCGTCGCGCCGGTGGCGCACGATCATTATGGCTGGCCCGAAAGCCCGCGCCACGCCTGGCAGCCGCTTCCCGGCAGCGATCTCGTCGAATGGCCGGTCACGACGGCGCGTTTCGCCGGGCGTACGCTTGCCGCGGGTGGCGGCGGCTTCATGCGCATGCTGCCCTATGGCTTCACGCGCTGGGCGATCGCGCGGATGAACGGCGAGGGGCATCCCGCCATTCTCTATTTCCATCCGTGGGAAATCGATCCCGGCCAGCCGCGCGTTGCCGGCGCGCCGATCAGGTCGAAGGTCCGTCATTACACCGGCTTGTCGGCCATGGCCGGGAAGCTCAGGAAATTGCTCGCCGATTTCGACTGGACGCGCGCCGACGCCCTGCTTCCCGAGCAGCAACGGCGTGCGCAGCCGTGGCGCGCCGCGGCGTGAACGCGCCGACGCTTGCCGTGAGCGACGGTTTTTCCGGGGCGCCGCTGTCCGACGCGGCCGAATGGGATGCCTATGTCGCGGCGCATCCGCAGGCGACCCCGTTCCACAGCCGCGCGTGGTGTGAGGCGATCACGAAGGCGACGGGCCACCGCTGCCATCTCGTCACCGTGCGCGATGCGGCCGGCGCGCTGACCGGCATCCTGCCGCTCCACCATGTCCGCTCGCCGCTGTTCGGACAGGCGCTCGTCGGCAGCGGCTTTGCGGTCGACGGCGGCATCCTCGCCGACGACCCGGCGGTGGCGGCGACGCTGGCCCGGGGCGCGGCCGACATGGCCCGGTCGCTCGGCGCTCCGTCGGTCGAACTGCGCGGCGGACCCTTGCCCGAAGGCGAGGGCTGGGCCCGCGAGGACGGCGTCTACGCCGGCTTCGCACGCGATCTTGCCGCGGACGACGACGCCGAACTCCTCGCCATCCCGCGCAAGCAGCGTGCCGAGGTTCGCAAGGCGCTCGAAAGCGGTCTCGCCGTCACGACCGGCCGTTCCGGACAGGACCGCCGCGACCATTATCGCATCTATGCGACGAGCGTCCGCAATCTTGGCACCCCGGTTTTCCCGAAAAAGCTGTTCGACGCGGTGCTTGATGCCTTCGGCGACGATGCCGATATCCTGACGGTGCGCGAGGCGGGGCGACCCGTGGCGAGCGTGCTGAGCCTTTATTGGCGTGGCACAGTGATGCCTTATTGGGGCGGCGGCACCGCCGACGCACGCAGGCTGCGTGCCAACGAACTGATGTATTTCGCCCTGATGTGCCACACACGCGCCAAAGGCTGCGCGCGCTTCGACTTCGGCCGCTCGAAACTCGGGACCGGCCCCTTCGCCTACAAGAAGAATTGGGGCTTCGAACCGCAGCCGCTCGTCTACGCGCGCTGGCTCGCGCCCGGCGAAACCGCGCGCGACACCAATCCGAACAGTGCCCGGTACCGGCTGCAGGTCGATCTCTGGAAAAAGCTGCCGCTATGGGCGGCGAACCGCATCGGGCCGCTGATCGCGCGCGGATTGGGATAGTGGCCGAAATCCTGTTCCTCGTTCACCGCGCGCCCTGGCCCCCCGACCGCGGCGACCGGATCCGCAGCTGGCACATGTTCGAAGCGCTGGCCAGACTCGCGCCGGTGCATGTCGCGGCCCTCGCCGATAATGAAGCCGACGCCGCGCTCGCCCGCGAGAAGATGGCGCCGCTCTGCAAGAGCCTGGCGATCGAAGTGCGCAACGCGTCGCGCCCGCTTGCGCTCGCACAGGCGCTGCTCCGCGGCGAGCCTGTGTCGAACCGCCTGTTCCGGAGCGCCGCGCTGGCGCGTCACGTCGATGCGCTGATCGGGCGGGGCGAAGTCAGCCATATCGTCGCCTTCTCGGGCCAGATGGCGCAATATCTGCCGGCGCGTTTCGACGGTCCGGTGCTGATGGATTTCGTCGACGTCGATTCGGCGAAATTCGCGACCTATGCCGAGCAGGACAGGCGCCAGCCGCTTCACTGGATTCATTCGCGCGAGGCGCGTGTGCTTGGTGCCTATGAGGCCGAAGTCGCGCGCCGCACCGCTGCCAGCCTGTTCGTCAGCGAAGCCGAGGCGGCCCTGTTCCGCAGCCGAAGCGGCCTTGGTCCCGGCCGGGTGCGCGCGGTCGAAAATGGCATCGACGCCGACCGGTTCGATCCGGCGACCCGGCTCGATACCGCCGGGGCGGGGGAAGGGGTGCTGGCGGTCTTTACGGGCCAGATGGACTACCGCCCGAACATCGACGCCGTGCGCTGGTTCGCGGCCGATATCCTGCCGTTGATCCGCCGGCGCCACAGCCAAGCCCGCTTCGCGATCGTCGGCCGCGCGCCCACCGACGATGTGCGCGCGCTCGAAAAGCTGCCCGGCGTGACGGTCACCGGCGAGGTGCCCGATGTGCGGCCTTGGCTCGCCGTCGCCGACGCGGTGGTCGCGCCGCTGCTGCTCGCACGCGGCGTCCAGAACAAGCTGCTTGAGGCGATGGCGATGGCGCGGCCGGTCGTGGCGAGCGCCGCCGCCGCCACGGGGATCGACGCGGCACCGGGCGAGCATCTGCTCGTTGCCGACGGCGCAGGCGCGATGGCCGATGCGGTTTGCGCGCTCTTCGACGACCGCGCCGCCGCCGCCGCGATGGGACGGGCCGCGCGCGCGCGGATGATCGCGCGCTATGGCTGGGATGCGCGCATGGCGCCGCTTGGCGAGCTGCTCGGGTTGCCGGCGTGACGGTCTGGCAACGCCATCTCGCCGCGCTTGCGCTGCTGTCGGCTGCGCTTCTCGCGATCTTCTGGCGCGATGCCGCCGATATGGCGGGCATCTGGTGGAACAGCTCGACCTTCACCCACTGCTTGATGATCGTGCCGATGATCGGCTGGCTCGTGTCGCAGCGCGTGGTGCTGCTCCGCCCGCTGACCCCGGCCTTCTGGTGGCCCGCG
>NZ_JAEMQX010000074.1 GCF_016463645.1 Sphingopyxis sp.
CGTCATGTCCGCTGCACAGCCGCATATGGTTCGCCGCGCCCTCGTCGCCGAACGGAGCGGGGACGGGGCCGTGCACCGCGAAGGCCGGGTCGGCGAAGGCGAGGCGAAGCTGCGCCAGCGTCCCGGGCCATTCGTGGCTGCGATGCGGCATGGTGACGAGGTTCGCGACGGTCAGATGGCATTTGCCGTCGGCGCTGTCGGGGGCCGGGGAGACGGTCGCGGCGTTCGCGGCCCACATCGACGAAGCCGACCAGGCCTGCGCGCGCAAATGGGCTTCGGCGGCGTCCGGCGTCGTGCCGAGCGCCGCGAGCCACGGCGCGTCGGGGCGATCGAGCGGCATGAAACAGCCCTGCGGCAGGCCGAGCGCCAGATTGTGGCGCATCTTTTCGATGCCCTGCAGCGCCGCGGCGCGGGGCTGCGACACGTCGCCGGCATGGCTCGCCGACGCGATATTGCCGCGACTGAGCCCCGCATAATTATGGCTCGGGCCGATGATCCCGTCGAAATTGATTTCGGTGAGCATGGCCTAGCGTCCGATCCAGCTGATCTGGTCGCCGGCGCCGATACCCAGGATGCGCGCGGCCTCGGTGTCGATCGTACCGCCCGCGCCGACCTTGCCGAAGCAGCAGCGGAAGTCCGCCAGATTGCCGGTCGCGATCAGGGCATCTTCGCCACTTTCGGCAATCCCGCCGACCTCGACATGCTTCGCGTCGCGGATGCTCGCGACCTGATCGGTGCGCGCGGTCATCGTCGGGCCGCCGTCGAAAATGTCGACGTAATTTTCGAACGCGAAGCCTTCATTCTCGAGCATGCGCATCGCAGCGCGGCCGGTGGGGTGGGGGACGCCGATGACGCTGCGCGCATGTTCGTTCAGCATCGCGATATAGACGGGGTGCTTGGGCATCAGGTCGGCGATGAACTGGTTGCCGTGCACAGCGTTGAACTGGTCGGCCTCCTGGAAATTCATCCCGAAGAATTTGCCCGCGACCCCGTCCCAGAAGGGCGATCCGCCCGCCTCGTCGATCACGCCGCGCAGCTCGGCGAGGATGCGGTCGCCGAAACGCGCGCGGTGGCGCGCGATGAACAGGTAGCGCGAGCGTGCGAGCAGCAGCCCGAGCCCGCCGGCGCGCGCCGCGGGGTGCAGGAACAGTCCGCCGACCTCGCTCGCGCCGTTGAGGTCGTTGCTCAGCATCAGCACCTGCGCGTGGAAGGTGCGGTTCAGTTGCTCGCTATGCTTGCTGTCGGTGCCGATGCGATAGGAGTAGAAGGGCCAGCGTTGGCCGACCTGCCCGAAAATCTGGCAGGTGCCGCGAACCTCGCCGCTGTCGAGATCCTCGAGCACCATCAGATAGAGCTCGTCGCCCGGATATTCCTTCTCCGACGCGAAGCCCGCCTCGGCGCGTTCGAGCTTCGCGCGCAGCGCCTTCTTGTCGGGGGGCAGGTTGGTGAAGCCGCCGCCGGTCAGCTTCGCCATTTCATAAATGCTTTGCAGGTCGCCCGGTTTGGCCGCCCGGATCACATAATTCACACAGTCCCCCGTTCCGCTATTCTCAACATGGTCAGCGCCGACAGCAGCGCCCGTTCGGCGAGGCTGTCGACGATCAGAAATTCGTCCGGGCTGTGGATCGCGCCGCCGCGCGGGCCCATCGTGTCGACGACGGGAATCCCGCACGCCGCGATATTGTTGCCGTCGCAGACGCCGCCGGTGGCGTTCCAGCCGATCGGCGGCAGACCGAGCGCGGCGCCGCAGTCGCGTACCAGTTCGAACAGGCGCGTCGCCGCGGCGTCGAGCGGCTTCGGCGGGCGGTTGAAATTGCCGTGGACATGGCAATGCACGTCATGCTCGCGCGACACCGCCGCGACCGCGGCGCGCAGCGCCGTCTCGGCCTCGACCATCGCTTCGGGCGTCGAGGGACGCATGTTGACGCGCAGGATCGCGCTGTCGGGAACGACATTGTTCGGGCCGCCGCCATCGATCTTCGCGGGATTGACCTTGAGCGTCGGCGATTTCAGTTTCGCGAGCCGCAATGCGAGGTCGGCGGCGGCGAGAAGCGCGTTGCGCCCGTCGTCGGGATTGCGCCCGGCGTGCGCCGACAGGCCGTGGACGATCACCGAGAAATTGCCGCTCCCGGGCCGCGCACCCGCCAGCGTGCCATCGGGCAGCGCGGGCTCATAGGTCAGCGCGGCGGTCTTGCCTTTCGCAAGCTCGGCGATCAGCGCGGCGGAGGCGTGGCTGCCCGTTTCCTCGTCGCTGTTGATCATCACGTCATAGCCGACGCGGCGCGCGAGCGGTGAGGTCTCGAGCGCGGTGAGCGCCGCAAGGATCACCGAAATTCCCGCCTTCATGTCGGCGGTGCCCGGACCGTTGAGCACGCCGGGTTCGAGCCATTTCAGCGTCTGGAACGGGTGATCGGCGGCGAACACCGTGTCCATATGCCCGGTCAGCAGCAATTGCACCGGCGCCTCGGGCCGGACGCGGAGGTGCAGATGATCGCCGCGCTGCGTCGTCCTGATCTCGCCTGCGGCATCGACGCTCTCGACCGGATCGGGCGTCACGAGCCGGATGTCGCCGGGCAGCGCGGCAAAGGCGTCGGCGAGCTGGCCCGCGACGGTCCTGAGTCCCGCGAGATTGCCCGTGCCGCTGTTCACCGCCGCCCATTGTTCGACATGACGCAGCATCGGCGCCCCGGCGGCGCGGTCGAGCACGGCGTTTTCGGTTGCGGTAAGGCTGGCCATCGCCCGGCTATAGCGGGGGGCGAGGGGCTTTTGCACCCCCGCCCGCCATTTTGTCGCCGCGATACGGTAAGTCACTGCGGCGGGCCTGGAAATCGGCTAGGGACACGCGCTAATCGTACCGAATCGCAAGGCATTAACCGAAAGTTCGGGACAGTCCGGTTACGCCGACCGGACCGATGATGAGTGGGTCGATGACAGCAGCCTTCGTGCTTGGCATTAACATGTCCGTGGCCGGCATTTTTGCCGTCGCTTTCGCCGTGGTCGCGGCGACCAACCGGACCGCGCGCGGCGCATGGTGGCTTGCGGCCGGTTACGGCATGGGGATCATCTACGTCGGCCTCGAATTTCTGCTGACGCGGCAGGTCGACCCGACTCCCGTCGGCATCGGTATCTTCCTCGTCTTCCTTCTCGCGCTCAGCTTCGCTCTCGTCGGCGTCGCGCAGCATTATCGCGCGCCGCCGCCATGGGCTGCGATGACGGCGATATGGGTGCTCACGATCCTTGCCGTGCCCGTGATTTTCAGCATGACCTATGGCTCGACGCCGCGGCTGATGCTGTATCAGCTTCCCTATTTCACGATGCAGACCCTGCTCGGGCTCGTGATCTGGCGTTCGCGCCGCCGTCAGGCGCTCGACCTGTTGCTGATCGCGCTGCAGGCGATCGCGGCGGCCATCTATCTCGCCAAGCCGTTCATTGCAGCGGCGATCGGGACGGCGAACGCGCCGCAGGGTTATATGGCGACGACCTATGCCGCGATCTCGCAGAGCGGAAGCGTCGTCACGCTCATGGCGATCGCGCTCGTCATGCTGCTCGTGATGATGCGCGATACGACGGCGGAGATGGTCGCGCGGTCGGAAACCGACCCGCTTTCGAGCGTGCTCAACCGGCGGGGCTTCGAACATCACGCCGATCTCGCGCTTCTGCGCGGCGGGGAGGCGGCGGTGCTGATCGCGGCCGATCTCGACGATTTCAAGAAGATCAACGACAGCTTCGGCCACGCTGCGGGCGACGGCGTGATCGCGCATTTTGCGGCGATGCTGGTCGATGCCGCGCCGGCGTCGGCGATCGTCGGACGGATCGGCGGCGAGGAATTCGCCGTCCTGCTTCCCGATGGTCTGCTGTCCGACGGCCGACTTTATGCCGAAGCGGTCCGCACGGCGTTCGCGTCGGCGCGGTTGCCGGTGCTCGGGATCGATCGCGAATTCACGGCGTCGTTCGGCGTCGCCCAGTGGAACCCCGACGATTCGCTTTTCGAATTGTCGCGCCGCGCCGATGCGGCGCTCTATCGCGCGAAGGCCGGCGGGCGGAACCAGGTCCGCGTCGCGCTCGGCGAATTGTCGTCGGTTCCGGCGGTGGGCGCCGCCTGACTTCAGACCGCGAGCAGCGGCGTATCTTCCTCGCGCGGCGGCGCCGGCTCGAAGCCGGGCAGGGGATCAAACTCTTCTTCGCTGAGTTCGATCGAGGCGAGGCCGCCGAGCTTGAAATGGCCGAGGCGGGGCTCTTCGTCGGACCGCCAGCTCTTGTTGAGGTTCAGCGCGCTGATGAACAGGTCGCCGCGGCGTTCGAACAGCAGATGCGGGGCCAGCGTCAGCGTCTGGCCGTTATATTGCGCCGTCACCAGCCGCTTGCGGGCGATGGCTTCCATCAGTTTCAGTCGCGTGTCGTCCATGATTCCGGATCGTTCGGGGAGAAAGATATTTTCGTTGTGCGTTGCAACGTAACCTACCCGGCCCCCATTGAAAAGCGCCCATTGCCAATCGAATCCAATCGCGGCATAGCGCACCGGCCCTTTCCTCCCCGGGTCCACTGGCGCAGCCGCGCCGACCAGAGGGTGCTTGCATGACCGAATTTACCGATCGTTCCGGCCTGTCCGTCGATTCGCGACTGGCCGATTTCATCGAACAGCGGGCGCTGCCGGCGACGGGGCTCGATGCCGATAAATTCTGGAGCGATTTCGCGGACCTGCTCGCAAGGTTCGCGCCCGAGAATGCGGCACTGCTCGCGAAGCGCGAGGATTTGCAGACGCGGATCGATAACTGGCACCAGGCGCGGGAAGGGCAGGCGCACGATCCCGCCGCCTATCAGGCGTTCCTCCGCGAAATCGGCTATCTCGTCCCCGAACCCGCGCCGTTTGCCGTCGGCACCGATAATGTCGATCCCGAGATCGCGACGATGGCGGGCCCGCAGCTCGTCGTGCCCGCGCTCAACGCCCGCTTTGCCCTGAACGCCGCCAATGCGCGCTGGGGCAGCCTCTACGACGCTTTCTATGGCACCGACGCACTCGACGCGCCGCCTGCCAAGCCCGGCGGTTATGATGCGGAGCGCGGCGCCGCGGTGATCGCGCGTGCCAAGGCGTTTCTCGACGGGACGGCGCCGCTTGCCGCGGGAAGCTGGGCCGACTGGCAGGGCGGCCAGCTCAGCCTCGCCGATCCGTCGCAATGGGCGGGCAGCAAGCCCGGCGCCATCCTGCTCCGGCATCATGGCCTGCACATCGAATTGGTGATCGACCCCGATAGCGCGATCGGCAGGACCGACCCGGCGGGCATCGCCGATGTCATCCTCGAAGCCGCGCTGACGACCATCATCGACCTCGAGGACTCGGTTGCCGCCGTCGACGGCGAGGACAAGACGCTCGGCTACACCAACTGGCTCGGGCTGATGCGCGGCGACCTCGTCGAAAGCTTCGACAAGGGCGGGAAGACCGTCACGCGCGCGATGGCGGCCGACCGCGAATGGACCTCGCCATCGGGCGAGTCCTTCACGCTGCACGGGCGCAGCGTGATGTTCGTGCGCAACGTCGGGCATCTGATGACGACGCCGATGATCCGCCTTCCGAACGGCGCCGAGGCGCCCGAGGGCCTCTGCGACGCCGTGATCACCAGCCTCTGTTCGCTCCACGACCTGAAGGGCCTCGGCACGCTCGGGAACAGCCGCGCGGGCAGCATCTATATCGTCAAGCCCAAGCAGCACGGGCCCGAGGAATGCGGTTTCACCGATCGTCTGTTCGATGCGGTCGAGGATATGCTCGGTCTTGCGCGCCACACGATCAAGGTCGGCGTGATGGACGAGGAGCGCCGGACGTCGGCGAACCTCGCTGCCTGCATCGAGGCGGTGAAGGACCGTATCGTCTTCATCAACACCGGCTTCCTCGACCGTACCGGCGACGAGATCCACACCTCCATGCGCGCGGGACCGATGATCCCGAAAGGCGAGATGAAGGCGTCGGACTGGATCGCGAGCTATGAGGACCGCAACGTCCGCATCGGTCTCGCCTGCGGCCTTTCGGGCAAGGCGCAGATCGGCAAGGGCATGTGGGCGATGCCCGACCTGATGAAGGCGATGCTCGACACGAAGATCGGTCATCCGAAATCGGGCGCGAACACCGCATGGGTTCCGTCGCCGACCGCCGCGACGCTGCACGCGCTCCACTATCATGCGGTCGATGTCTTCGCGCGGCAGAAGGAGATCGGTGGCGAGGCGGTGCCGCCGCTGGACCGGCTGCTGAACATCCCCGTCGCGACGGGGCGCAACTGGAGCGAGGCCGAGATCGCGCGCGAACTCGACAATAATTGCCAAGGAATCCTGGGCTATGTCGTGCGCTGGATCGATCAGGGCGTCGGCTGCTCCAAGGTTCCCGATATCGACGATGTCGGCCTGATGGAGGATCGCGCGACGCTGCGCATTTCGTCGCAGGCGCTCGCCAACTGGTTGCTCCACGGCGTCTGTACCGAGGCGCAGGTCGACGCCGCGCTGGCGCGCATGGCAACGAAGGTCGATGCGCAGAATGCCGGTGATCCGCTCTACGGGAAACTGACGCCCGACGGCATCGCGTACAAGGCCGCCCGCGCCCTCATCTTCGAGGGGGTCGCGCAGCCGTCGGGCTACACCGAACCGCTGCTGCACAAATACCGGCGGGACAAAAAGGCGGCCTGATCGCCGGCGGCCTCGCGGGCGGCCGTCAGACCTTGCCGGTAACGGGAAAATAGGATAGGGGGGTATGGTATGGCTCACCTGTCCTCCCGACCCGATCTTGTGGCGCGCGTTCACCGCATCGCGGGACAGGTGGCCGCAGTCGAAAAAGCGCTCGCGACCGACGCGCCGTGCGCAACGGTACTGCACCGCGTCGCCGCGGTACGCGGGGCGGTGAACGGCTTGCTCGACGAGGTGATCGCCGAACATCTCAAGGAACATGTCGCCTTGCCCGGTCTCGGCGACGATGAGCGCGCGGCGGGTGCCGAAGAGTTGCTTGCGGTCATCCGCCGCTACGCGAAATAAGGTACCCCATGTCCGAATCCGTCCCCACGCAGCACCTGCACGATTTTCTCGGCGCGTCACACGACGAGAATGCGAAGCGTACCCTGTGGGTCGTCGCGCTGACCGCGGTGATGATGGTTGCCGAGATCGCGGCCGGTTACTGGACCGGGTCGATGGCGCTGCTCGCCGACGGCTTCCATATGGCGACGCATGCGGGGGCGCTCGGGCTTGCCGCGCTCGCCTATCGCTATGCGAAGAAGCACCGCCACGACCCGCGCTACAGCTTCGGCACCGGCAAGGTCGGCGACCTTACCGGCTTCGCCTCGGCGCTGATTCTCGGCATCTTCTCGATCGGGATCGCGGTCGAATCGACGCTCCGCCTGATCGATCCGGTGCGCGTCGATTTCGCGAGCGCGACGCTCGTCGCGGTACTTGGCCTCGTCGTCAATATCGTCAGCGCGCTGCTGCTGATGGGCGGGCATCATGGCCACGACCATGGACATGGCCACGATCATCACGGACATGACCATGATCACGCCCATCACCATCACGGCCACGATAACAATCTCCGCTCGGCCTATTTTCACGTCCTCGCCGACGCGCTGACCTCGCTGCTCGCGATCGGCGCGCTGCTCGCGGGGCGTTACCTCGGGCTCTACTGGATGGACCCGGCGATGGGCATTGTCGGTGCGCTCGTGATCGCGCGCTGGTCGTGGGGCCTGATGCGCGACACCGCCGCGATCCTGCTCGACACGAACGACGACGAAGCGGCGGCGACGATCCGCGGCCGCGTCGAGGCGGCGGGGGCGACGCTCACCGATCTCCATGTATGGCGCGTCGGTCCCGAGGCGCGGGCGGCGATCGTCGAAGTGAAGGGCGACGTCTCGTGCGAGGAGATACGCGACCGGCTGAGCGATATCGTGACCGTCGCGCACCTGACCGTCGCCGTCCGCTGAAACACTTGCCTCGGGTCGGAAAGCGTATAGAACATAAAGGGAACAACAAGGAGTCTCCCCATGTCCGCCGCCGTCGATCCCGACTATCGTCATTATCCGAAGGAGGCGCGATATCATGCGCGCGTCGAAGCGGCTGGCGCGAAGCTCAAACTCTATCACCTCACTGCCGCCGACGCGCCGGTTCCGGAAGACGTCCGGGCGCTCGCGGCGCGGTGGTTCGAGGAGCAGCCGGCGGCAATACTCCAGCCGGGCGATTGCGGCTTCGTCATTCTCCATCGCTGCGGCGCCGATTTCCATTTCCTGCTGGTGTCGGTGTGGCGCGGGTCGAATGAATTGTGGGAAGCGGTGTGGTACCGGCACGGCGAGATGCCGGCCTTTTCGCGCTTCGATCCGGCCTATCCCGCGGAGAAGGGCGTGGTGCGCCCGACCTTCTGCGTATGGGAACTCGGCATCGTCGCGCATGAAAGCGCGGCGTGGGGCCGCTATCTCGCGTCGCCGCGCGACGATATGGCGCGCTCGCGCTGGCTTGAGGATATATTCGAAGGCGCGGTATAGGCCGCTTTTCATTCACGGGAGTTTTTGACGTGCAGATTGCGGTGCTGACCTTCGACGGCTTCAACGAACTCGATTCGTTCGTCGCCGCCGCCATCCTGAACCGCCTGCGCGGGCAGGGCTGGGAAGCGCATATCACGTCGCCGACCCCGCACGTCACCTCGATGAACGGCGTGACGATCGAACGCCGGCAACCGCTCGACTTCGCCGCGAAGGCCGATGCGGTGATCATCGGCAGCGGTATCAGGACGCGCGAGATCGCGGCCGATCCGCTGATGCTCGGCCGCATCCGGCTCGACCCCGCGCGCCAGTTGATCGGTGCGCAATGTTCGGGAACATTGCTGCTCGCGAAGCTCGGGCTGATCGGCGATCTGCCGGCCTGCACCGACCTCACGACGAAGCCGTGGGTGATCGAGGCGGGCGTCGAGGTACTCGACGCGCCCTTCGTCGCGCACGGCAATGTCGCGACTGCGGGCGGCTGCCTCGCGTCGCAATATCTCGCCGCGTGGATCATCGCGCGTCTCGCCGGAACCGTCGCGGCCGAAGAGGCGCTCCATTATGTCGCGCCGGTCGGCGAGAAAGCGGAGTATGTGGCGCGCGCCCTCGCCGCGGTGCGGCCGTTCCTGCCCGCCGAGGCGCTCGCCCGCACCGCATAACTGGCGGCGCTGTACAATACAGCTTGCCCCGACCGGCTATGATCCGGCATTTTGCGGCGTGCGCAAAGCGGGGGGCAGGGCGATGACGGCACCGTTCAATTTCGGGCAGCTCAAATTTCTGAAGGCATTGACCGAGGCGCTGTTTCACGGCGCCGAAATGGCCATCACCGCCGATCAGGTCGTCGCCAACGTCGCCGAACTGTTCGGCAAGATCGGCGGCACGAAGCTCAAGGAGATCCGGCTTTCGCTGACGCTGACCGAACCGGTGCTCGGTCCGATGTTCGCCGAGGCCGACGTCGAAACGCGCGTCGAGCGGATCGAGGACCGGCTGCGCGACAGCAGCATCGACCTGTTTCAGGATATGGGCCGGCTGCGCGGGATCATCTATGCCTGCTATTACGGCCATTGGCAGCCGGGGCTGGAACCCGGCGATCAGGACGCGAACGCGGCCAATCCCGTGCACCGCCAGATCGGCTTCACACTCCCCAAATTCCGCCGGCGCGGCAGCGACGACATGCCGCTCGAGCCCGTCACCGGGCGCGAGATCGATCCCGCGCATATCCTGGACGCGGACAGCCTCGGGGATGAATATGACGTGATCGTCGTCGGCTCGGGGGCGGGCGGCGCCGTCGCCGCCTATAATATCGCGGGCTGGGGCTATAGGGTGCTGATCGTCGAGGCGGGGCCCTTCTATCCCAGCCACGCGATCACCCACCACGAACTCGACATGATCGCCAACCTCTACAAGCATGGCGCGGTGCAGACGACGACCAACCGCGATTTCGTGGTGTTCCAGGGCCGCTGCGTCGGCGGCTCGTCGACGATCAACAACGGCATCTGCCTGCGCGTCAACGAACCCGGCCGGACGCACCCCGACGCCAAGGATGTGCTCGCGAAATGGGCAAGCATCGGCGCGCCGATCGACGCGGCGGCTTTCCACGACAGCTATGACGCGGTGAAGACGATGCTCGGCATCGGCCGTATCGAGCCGCGCAGCGGGCGGCACAACGGCCCGCATCTGATCAACGGCTGGCATGCCTATGCGGGCGCGTCGGACGATCCGATGGACAAGCGCGCGGTCACCGACTGGTTCGACAAGAATTTCGGCCCGCCGAACACCCCGACCGCCTGCGCCTATTGCGGTTACTGCAACTCGGGCTGTGCCTATGGCCGGCGCATGGGGGTCGCGCAGACCTATCTGCCAAGGGCGTGCCGCGACCGCCACGCGCGTATCCTGCCGGACACCAAGGTTCAGCAGATCATGTGGCAGACCGCCGCCGACGGCCGGCGCGAGGCGGAGACGGTGAAACTGGTCCTGCCCGACGGATCGAATCGCCTCGTCCGCGCACGCGTCGGCGTCGTGGTCGCGGCGGGCACGATCGCGTCGTCGAAGCTGCTCGACCGCAGCGACATCGACGGCACCGGCTATCAGGTCTCGCTCAACGTCGCCTCGCCCGTCGTCGCGCTGATGCCGGGCGGCATCGGCGGCGACGCGTGGGACGAGGACCAGATGTCGAGCTATGTCGACTGCGGCCATTTTCTCCTCGAAAGCCATTTCCAGCCGCCGATGTCGATGGCGTCGCTGATGCCCGGCTGGTTCGCCGACCATTCGCAGCGGATGAAGAATTTCGGCCGCGTCCATTCGGCGGGCATCCTGTTTCCCGCCGACCGGCGCGGGCAGATCGTCGACGGCAAGCTCAGGTTCCGGCTCGACGTCGACGACGATCTGCCGATGCTCCGCCGCGCGATGGCGACGCTGACCAAGGTGCATTTCGCCGCCGGCGCGCTCGAATGCTATCCGGCGCTGGCAAAAGGCCAGAAAGTGACCCCCGACATGGACGTCGACGCCTTTTTCAGGGCGGCGATCCGCGAACAGGACGATGTGACCCTGTCGAGCAGCCACCCGCACGGCGGCAATGCGATCAACGAGGACCCGCAATATGGCGTCGTCGATCCCGAATGCCGCGTCCACGGCACGACCAATGTCTTCGTCACCGACGCGAGCGTCTTCCCGAGTTGCATCCGCGTTAACGCGCAGTGGACCACGATGGCGATGGCGCATTATGCGACCGGTCGGCACGATCCCTTTCGCTGAGCCGCAATCGCGCCTACATGGCGCGCCGATGTTCCAGGTTGCCGCCCTCTATCGTTTCGCGTCGTTCGACGATCCCGCCGCCTTGCGCCAGCCGCTGATCGCGCTGTGCGCGGCGGAGGGCATCAAGGGCACGCTGCTCGTCGCGCGCGAGGGGATCAACGGTACCATTGCGGGGACCGAGGCGGGGATCGCTGCGGTACTCGGCCATATCCGCGCTCTTCCCGATTGCGCCGCGCTCGACGTCAAATATTCGACCGCCGCCGACATGCCGTTCCGGCGGCTGAAGGTGCGGCTGAAGAAAGAGATCGTCACGATGAAGGTGCCGGGGCTCGACCCCGCGCGCGACGCGGCGCCTTACGTCGATCCCGCCGACTGGAACGCGCTCGTCGACGATCCCGATACGGTTCTCATCGACACGCGCAACGGGTTCGAGGTCGGCTATGGCAGCTTCGCGGGCGCGATCGATCCCGAAACGAAGAGCTTCGGGGACTTCCCCGACTGGTGGCGCGCCAACGCCGGCCGCTTCGCGGGCAAACGCGTCGCGATGTTCTGCACCGGTGGTATCCGCTGCGAAAAATCGACCGCCTTCCTGCGCCAAGAGGGCGTCGAGGACGTCGTTCATCTGAAGGGCGGCATCCTCGCCTATCTGGAGCAGGTGCCCGAGGCCGACAGCCGCTGGCACGGCAGCTGCTTCGTCTTCGACGAACGCGTGAGCGTCGGCCACGGCCTCGTCGAGGTCGGCGAGAAGGGCTAGGGCCGGGCCGCTATCCCAGAATCGCCAGAACGCGTTCGGCCAGCCAGTCGCCATCGCTCCCCGCAAAGCTGTGCGACGAGCTGGCAAGCCGTTCGACGGGCATGCGACCCGCCGCGCCGGGGCAATTTTCGATGAACGCCTGCGCCGTCCGGTCGCCGGTCGCCAGCAGGATGGTGGCGGGCAAGGCCGGCGTCGCCAGCGCCTGTTCGATCCGCGCCGCGAGGCTGTCGCGCCGCGCCGGTGACGGCGGCGCTTTCAGTGCCGAAAGCCCGCGCAGCAGTTTGCCAAGATCGATCTCGCCCTTCAGCAGCCGGAACAGGCTCTTCGGATCCTTCAGTCGCGACAGGTAGCGCGCGCGGATCGCCGACGCCGGCGGCAGGGCGGGTTCTTCCCCGCCCTCTTCGGGCGCGTCGTCGTAAGTCCACGGATTGGCGAGGATCAGCGCGTCGAGCGCGAGCGGCCGGTGCAGGAGCAGCGCGCTCGCGGCGTCGCAATTGCCAAGCGCGACGATGCGGGAGACCCGCGGCGCCGCATCGCGGAACGCCGCAATCGCCGCAGCGATATCGGGGCCGCTGCTTTCGAACCCGCCATTTTCGCCCTCGCTGTCGCCGATTCCGCGCCGGTCGAAACGGAACACCGGATGCCCCGCCGCCGCGACGCGCTGCGCCAGCATCGCCATGCCGCGATGCGCGCCGCTGCGGATTTCATTGCCTCCCGATACGATCAACAGGCCGGTGCTGCCAGACGCGTCGTCGAGCGTCGCGGCGAGCGTGACGCCTGCGCAGGAAAAGCTCAGCTGACGCCGCATGACGTACTCCACGCGGAAATGTCGGCGGCGATCGCGGCCGCCATTGCCGCGTCTTCGCCCGGTTCGGCACGCAGCCAGAGCGGCGTGCCGACAATACCGTCGGCGCCGAGGCCGATCGCGCGCAGCGGCTCGACCGGCTGCGCCTCGGCGCTTCCGAGTTGCGCGATCATGGCGGGGGACAAGGCATTGCCGGCGAGCAGCAAGGCTTCGTTCCGGGCCGTCGCCTGCAGACTTTCGAGCGAAGAGGTCACCCCGGCTTCGCGGTCCGCCGCCACACGCGCGCGGAGCAGGGTACGGAGGAGCGACGCGCCGCCCACGGGCGCGAGCCGCCACCACGCCGCGGCCCCGGCGCGATGGTCGATCAGCGCCCCTCCGCGAACCGATGCGACGACGACCGGGCCGTCGATTGCCGCGACGGCTTCGGCCAGCGCGTCCTGCCAGCGCGCCAGATCGGTCTCGACCAGCGGCACCGGACTTTCATTCTGTCCGGGCAGATCGGGAAGCACCGCCGCCAGACCGTCGGCGGCGAGCGCGCGCATCGCGAGCGCCAATGTCCTGCGCGTGCGGTTCGCTTCCTCGAACAGCGGCGGAACGATCAGGATGGTGGCGCGGGGGGTACCCGCGGGGTCGATGCGCAGTCGATGTTCGGTCATGCGCGCACGGGGGATCAGTCGGCGACCTTGCGCTGCGAAAAGGCGAGCAGATTGCCATAGGTTTCAAATATTTCGCCATCGATCTCGTCATCATCGATGAGGATGCCCAGCCGGTCTTCCATCTCGGTCAGCACCGTCGCGACCGCCATCGAATCGAATTCGGGCAGTTCGCCGAACAGGCCACTGTCGTCGGTCAGCGCGGCGGCGCGCGCTTCGCCGAGCCCGAGCACATCGGCGAGCAGGGCGCGGAGGGTGGCATCAACGGTAGCGGATTCGGTCACTTTTCTTTCCTCAGCACGGAACGGGCGAATGCCTTCAACGCCGGCCCCCATGCCGCGCCGCGCGACGGATTGAAAGCCTCGATGCGCCACAGCGGGTCGTGCCGGTTCATCCAGTCGCGCTTGTAGGCGTCGTTGCCGGTTCCGAAATCGACGCGCTTCACGCCATCGACCTCGATCACATGGCGAAACAGCGCAGCCGACAGCAGGGTGCCCGGCGAGGCTTTAAGACTGTCCTCGACATGCGCCAGCTTGTGGATGAAGGCGGTGCCGTCCTCGACCGTCCAGAACTGCGCCGCGACGGGCTCATGCCCGATGCCGGCGAGCCCCATGCGAAAGGTACCGCGTGCGCTCTCGGCTTCGGCAAAAGCACGGAGCAGCGCAGGGTGGCCTTCTTCAGGCTTCCAACTCGCGGCATAGATGGCTTCATAGGCGGTCCAGGCATCGGCATCGAAAGTGGTGAACAGCGCGAGATCGACGACACCCTTTTTCGCCTTCCGCTTCACCGTATTCCTGAGCGCGCCGGGGCGGCTTTCCCACCAGCCATCATGATCCATTCCGGAAAGATCGAGCCAGTGGCGGTCGCCTGCGGGCGCCGCCTTCACCCACCATCCGGCCGCGCGAAGCGCGGCGGCAATCGCTTCATGGTCGCTATCGAGAACAGGATAAAGCGACAGCCGCGCCGCCTCCTTGCGCAGTCGCCCGAAGAGATCGGCGAGCGCCACGGCGCGGTCGCCGCTGCCACTGAAAAGCGGGCGGATGGAAAAGCTGTACCAGTTGGCAAGACCGGCCAGATCTCCCGCGGTTTCTTTCCGCAGCGGCAGCCACGCGGCGGTGGTTCCGGCCTGCCCCTGCGCGTCGACCCGGCCATCGCCTGCAAAGCCATGGGCTTCGAGCAGGTCGAACCACGTCGCGCGGTCGAACGGCGACGCAAAGCCGGCCGCGCGCGCTGTGGCGGGCAGTCGCTCATCATTAGCGTGATGTTCACCGTTCCCTTGCATCGTGCCGCCCTCTATCACTCCTGTCCTAACAGCCGATGACCAAAGCCGAAAACCCATCTTCGCGTCCGATCGACCACCTCGCCCTTCGCGGCGCGCCGGACGCGGCTGCGCTGCTGATCGGCGATCGGGTCACGACCTTCGCGGAGCTCGACGCCGGGGTCGGACGGCTGGCGTCATGGTTGCTCGAACAGGCCGGTGGTCCCGGCGAGCGCGTTGCGAGCTGGAGCGCGAAGACACGGCTCGCCTGCCTGATGCCGCTCGCCGCGGCGCGTGCCGGCCTGATCCATGTGCCGGTGAATCCGCTGCTGAAAGGGCCGCAGGTCGCGCATATCCTCGCCGACAGCGGTGCGAAGTTGCTCGTGACGAACGGCTCGCGCGCCGACATGCTGGGTGACGGCCGGCCCGAAGACTGCGCGTTGCAGGATCTGAAGATCGGCGAGGAAGTGATTGATTCGGGAGGGCAGGGGCTGCCGCCGTCGATCGCCGAGCCGGGCGACCTCGCCGCCATCCTCTATACCAGCGGTTCGACGGGGCGGCCGAAGGGCGTGATGCTCAGCCACGCGAACCTCTGGCTCGGCGCCGAAAGCGTCGCCTCCTATCTGAAGATCACGCCCGACGACCGGATACTCGGCGTGTTGCCGCTCAGTTTCGACTACGGGCAGAACCAGCTCTTTTCGGGCTGGCACGCGGGCGCCGCGGTGGCGCCGCTCGACTATCTGACCGCGCGCGACGTCGTGAAGGCGGTCGCGCGGCATGGCGTCACCACGCTGGCCGGCGTGCCGCCGCTCTGGGTCCAGCTCGTCGAGGCCGAGTGGCCGGTTGAAACGGCGGGCCTGCTCCGGCGACTCACGAACAGCGGCGGCGCGCTTACCCCGTCGCTCATCGACGCGATGCGCCGCACCTTCCGCGACGCCGACATCTATCCGATGTACGGGCTTACCGAGGCCTTCCGCTCGACCTGGCTCGATCCGAAACTGGTCGCCGATCATCCGACCTCGATGGGACGGGCGATTCCGCACGCCGAGATACTGGTGTGCCGCGCCGACGGCACGATCACTGCCGACGAGGAGGCCGGGGAGCTCGTCCACTGCGGCCCGCTGGTCGCGCAGGGCTATTGGCGCGACGAAGCGCGGACGGCTGAACGTTTCAGGCCGGCGCCGCGCGCATCGCAATATGGCGGGACGGCGGTTTGGTCGGGCGACACGGTGCGCCGCGACGCCAATGGCCTGCTCTTTTTCGTCGGCCGCGACGATGCGATGATCAAGACCGCGGGCAACCGCGTCAGCCCGACCGAGATCGAGGATGTCGCGGTGGCCTCGGGACTGATCTACGAAGCGGTCGCTTTCGGCGTCCCCGACGATCGCCTCGGCGCCGCGATCATACTCATCGTGCGCGGCAAGGTCGCCGCCGACAAAGAGGGGCTCGCGGCGTGGCTTCGCCGGAATCTGCCCAACTTCATGCAGCCGCAGACGATCGAATGGCGCGACGAACTGCCGCGCAATCCGAACGGCAAGCTCGACCGCGTCGCGATCGCGGCCGACTGGGCGGCGAGGGTGACGGCATGAAGCCGCACGGCCCGATCCCGCCCGGCTTCCGGGCCGATGCCGGCGGCATGCTGCTCGTCGGCGGCGACCGTGCCGAAGCGCTCGCCGACGTCGCGGGCGACACGCCGCTCTTCGTCTACGACAGCGCGATGCTCAGCGCGCGCGTCGCCGAATGGCGCGCCGCGATGCCCGGCGGGGTCCAGCTCCACTATGCGATGAAGGCGAATCCCTATGCGCCGCTGCTCGCCTTCATGGCGCGGCTGGTCGACGGGTTCGACGTCGCCTCGGGCGGCGAACTCAGGGCGGCGCTCGCCAGCGGCATGCCCGCGGGCGACATCAGCTTTGCCGGCCCGGGCAAGCGCGACCGCGAGATCGAGGCGACGATCACCGCCGGGGCGACGCTCAATCTCGAATCCGCGGGCGAAGCCGAACGCGCGCTGTCGATCGCCAATCATCTCGGCTTCACCCCCAGCCTCGCGGTGCGCGTCAATCCGGACTTCGACCTCAAGGGATCGGGCATGAAGATGGGCGGCGGCGCCAAGCCCTTCGGGGTCGACGCCGCCGAGGTTCCGGCACTCGTCCGCCGCCTGATCGATGCCGGCGCCGACTGGCAGGGCTTCCACATCTTCGCAGGATCGCAGGCGCTCGACGCCGCGGCGATCGCCGAAACGCAGGCGGAGACCGTCGAACTCGCGGCTCGGCTCGCGAACGACATCGGTGCGACGCCGCCGCTCGTCAATCTCGGCGGCGGCATGGGCGTGCCCTATTTCCCGGGCGACAAGCCGGTCGATGTCGCGGCCGTCGGCGCGGCGCTCGCCGAGACGCTCGGCGACCGCGACCCCGTCCTCGCCAAGAGCCATTTCGCGATGGAACTCGGCCGCTGGCTCGTCGCCGAGGCGGGGGTCTATCTGACCCGCATCGTCGACCGGAAGGTCAGCCACGGCGAGACCTTCCTCGTCACCGACGGCGGCCTCCACCACCAGCTCGCCGCGAGCGGCAATTTCGGTACGGTGATCCGCCGCAACTATCCGATCGCCGTCGCCGGCCGCTTCGGAGCGGCGGCGGTCGAGACCGTCTCGGTGGTCGGCTGCCTCTGCACCCCGCTCGACCGCCTCGGCGACCAGGTCGCGCTGCCACGCGCCGGGGTCGGCGATCTGATCGCGATCTTCCAGGCGGGCGCCTATGGCGCGAGCGCGAGCCCCGCGGCCTTTCTCGGGCAGGGCCCGGCGCGCGAAATGCTCGTCTGACGTCGCCCTGACATGTTCCTTATCGGGACAGATTGCGACGGGCGCGGTCCAAACTTATGTCAATACTAACATTATGTTCACCCTTTTCGAGCAATGGCGGAAGCTGACGCAATGGCTGTCGCCGCGGAGTTTCCGGACCGCGG
>NZ_JAEMQX010000075.1 GCF_016463645.1 Sphingopyxis sp.
GGTCTCGACCTCATGGGCAATGGCTACACCGTCTTGCGCGGCGCGGCGCCGCGGGAGCTGGTCGCCTCGATCGCGGCGGATCTCGCACCCCGCTACGCTGCGGCGCCCTTTTGCGAGGGCGGCTTCTACGGCGAGCGGACCAAGCGGTTCGGGCGGCTGCTCATCCGGTCGCCGAAGATGGCCGATCTGGTGATGAACCCGGCGATCCTCGATCTCGCCGAACTCGCGCTCGGGAATTGGTGTGAAAGGATCCAGCTCAACCTCGCGCAGGCGATCGAGCTGCAGCCCGGCGCCTTGCCGCAATTTCCCCACCGCGACCAGGATATGTGGCAGGGCGCGCTCGGCGACGTCGAATATCTTGTCAACGTCATGTGGCTGCTAACCGCATTCACGGCCGAGAACGGCGCCACGATCATCTGGCCGCGCAGCCACGGCGTCGAGGCGCTTCTCGAGGAGCCGAGGGAAGCGCCGATCGTCGCCGAGGCAGAACCCGGCGATGCGATCGTCTTCCTGGGCTCGACGCTCCACGGCGCAGGGCCAAACCTGAGTTCCGGCGTGCGGCGCGGCATCATCGTGAGCTATTGTCTCGGTTGGCTCAAGCCCTACGAGAACCAGTGGTTGGCCTATCCCCCCGAAGTCGCCAAGAGCTTTGCGCCTGAGCTCGCCGCGCTCGCCGGCTATGTCCAGCATCGCCCGAACCTCGGCAATTTCGAGGGCCAATGTCCCTCTGTGCTGTTCGGCGGCTATCCCGATGAGCCGATCGCGGCGGTCGACGCGCTGCGGCCCGACCAGGATGCGCTGCTCGCGGATTTTGTCGCGGCGCAGCGGGCCGGAGGCGGAGAGAGGCTCGAGCCATGAGTCCCGGTGCGACGATGGAGCGGGTTTATCTCGACCTCAAGGCGCGGATCATCGCCGGCGTCTATCCGCCGGGCACGCGGCTCGACCCGACGCGGCTTGCGAAGACTCTCGACGCGAGCGCCACACCGGTGCGCGATGCGCTCCATCGCTTGTCGGGCGAGCGGATCGTCGAAAGCTGGCATCAGGAGGGGTTTCGTCAGCCATCGCTCGCCGAGGCGGATCTTTGCGATCTCTATAGCTGGGCCGGCGTGCTACTCTCGCTCGCACTGAAAGGCCGCACTCCGCATCCCTCGGCAGGCGGCCTGTTCGAGCTCGCGGGGCACGCCGGCTATGCCGAGGCCGTCGAGTCGCTCTTTCGCACCATCGCGATCGGCGCCGAAAATCGAGAACTGCGCTACGCGCTCATCGCAAATATCGAGCGAAGCCAGATTTTCCGTGCCGCCGAGGCGCGTATCGATCGCGCCTCGCGCGAGCTGCTCGCGGCGATGGAAGTGGATTATCGCTTCGGCCGCTGGACCGGATTGCGCAGCAAAATCACGAGCTTCCATCGCCGCCGCGTCGGGCAGGCGGGACGCATCGCTGCTGGCGTGAAGCCGCGCACCGAGCCGCTCAGATAATATTCGGCATATTCGAAAACTATAAAATTCCTATCCGGAATCAGGGGCGTAGCTTGGGACATGCCGCAATTCCGCGGCATCAACCAAGGAGGGTCCCATGGACCGGAACAGCATCGCCGAAGAAGGCATCGAAGAACTCGGAATCGCCAGCGTCGAAACGCGCGGCGAGGAATTCCCGGTGCCGGAAATCGGCGGCCACGACCTGAAGCTCGGCGGCGGCATCTCCGCTGACTGACGGGCAAAGGGACACGGCCGCCGCCGTGCGGCCGTGTCTTGGACCGATGCATTATCATCTTTCACCGGGAATGAGCTTTTGCTTCATCAGCGTCGGCGCCGTCGTGCTGGATCTCGAGGCGGACCGCTACTATCGCCTGGACAGCTGGCATTCCGCCGGATTGCGAGCGCTTGCCGTCGGTGAAGCCGGAGCGAATTCAGATGCCTGCGCGTCCTTGGTCGACAAAGGGATCCTCCGCCATGGCGAAGGCCCACGTGCCACCCCTGTCCACGCGCCTTATGTCTGCGAGAGCGCTATCGAGCAGCGGTCGGAGCGGAGGCCTGTCGGGGAGCCTGCCTTATCGCCCTTCGAGCTATTTGCAGGCCGCCTTGCGGCCGGCCAGGCCCTGAGCCGGCTGGGATTGTTGCGGACCGTCGAATATTATCGGCGGCAGCGAGACCGTTATCTCGACCGGCGAAACCCTGCGCAATGCCAGCGGACGTTCGCTGCCGCGACAGCTGCTTCTTTCTCCGAGAGACGCCGCTTTTTTCCCGCCAAACGGCGCTGCGTTCCTGACTCGCTCGCACTTGCCGCGACCCTGTGGAGGCGCGGCTGCGAGGCGCAGGTCTTTTTCGGTGTGCGGCTGGACCCTTTTGCGGCGCATTGCTGGGTCCAGCAGGGAAATCTCCTGCTTTCGGATCCCCTCGACAGCGTGGCCGAGTTCTGCCCGGTCTTCGAATTATGAGTATCCGCATTGCCCTTGTGCATCGCTGCGACACCGTGGCTGCGCTGCCGGCAGCCGTTGCTCGTTTAGCGCAGGTCGGAGATTTCCAGATCCTGGGCGACCGCGATACGCCCCTTCTCGCGAGCGACGGCCTGGTTTTGCTCGGCTGGGCGTTTCGCCGCGATACGCTGATGCCGCTGACCTGTCTCGATGAAGAACTGGCTGCAGGCGTCGAGCGGCAAGGGCCTGCATGGGTGCATCGGCATATCTGGGGAAATTTCTTCCTCGTCTGGCGCGATGGTCATGGCATTTCCCGGCTGTTGCGATCGCCCCCTGCCGGCCAGGCCATCTATTATGAGGCCCGCCCGAGGCCGGCCCCGAACAGCAACCAAATTGTTGCATTCACCGATCTCTCACTGGCTCGCTTGCTTGGCCTTCGATCGCTTCGACCCGAGCCTGTGGCGCTTGACGCGCATATCCGCTTCCCCTTGATGCGGGGTCCGCTCACCGGAATCGCAGATATCGCAGAGCTGCTTCCCGGAGAGTCGATAGACCTCGCGACGGGCAGACTGCTGCCGGGAGCATGGTCACCTTGGGCGCACGCCGCATCTCCGCCTCGCCGTATCGAACCCGCGGAGTTGAGGGAATGCGTCGGAGGCGTCGTCGGCAGCTGGGCGGGCCGGTTCGCGCGAATTCAGCTCGAATTGTCAGGCGGCCTCGACAGTTCGATCGTAGCAGCATGCCTCCAGGATCGCGCGTCGCCGTGGCGCGCGGTCAACCTCGCGACGCCGGGAGTACCAGGCGACGAGCGCGATTATGCGCGCGCCTCCGCGGCGCAGGCACGGACATCGCTCGCGGAGATCGTCATGCCGGACCTTGAGTCCGATCCGCTGGCGCCCATTCCCATCCCGCGCGCGCGTCCCGGCGGCTTCGGCCTGCTCGGTTCGAGCGACGCGGCGCTGCTCGCAGCCGCGCGGGACTATGGCGCGGATGCGATCTTCACCGGCGTCGGAGGCGACAATGTCTTCGGATATATTCGCAAAGCCGGACCGGTGGCCGATGCGCTGCGGTTCGCCGGTGCCAAGGCGGCCTGGAAAGCGGCGAGCGACCTCGCGACGATGACGGGTGACAGCGTGTGGCGAGCGCTCAGGCTTGCGCTCCTCCAGCTGGTGCGGCCCAGGCAGCTTTGGCCGCGGGACCCGACCCTGCTGACTTCCAGGTACGACCGGGAGGCACCCGCGCACCCCTGGCTCTCTGTACCGCGCGCGATCGCCCCGGGTCAGTTTGGATATGGACGTGCGTTGATGCCGATCCAGCTGTTCGTTGATGGCTATGATCGTTCGTTCGCGATGCCGATGATCGCTCCCTTGCTTTCGCAGCCGATCGTCGAGCTGGGACTGCAGGCCGCGAGCTGGAATTGGTGCGCAGACGGCCATGACCGGTCTCTTGCCCGCGCGGCATTTGCCGATCGTCTCGCCCCGGTCGTGCGGGATCGACGGACAAAGGGACGTGTCGAGTCCCTCTTTGTCACGACCTATAATGGCCGTCGGGGCCATATTCGGGAGTTCCTCCTAGATGGCTATCTTGCGCGTGAAGGCATCATCGATCGTGAGGCCGTCGATGTGGCGTTGAAACCGCCCGCCGACGCGCTCGACGCCGTCTATATCCGCCTGCTGCAGATCGTCGACGTCGAGCGCTGGATCCGTTCCCTCTGAGCCCACGCGGGGACCAGGCAAGGAGGGAATGGACCGGGAGAGACGGCATTATCGAGCTTGCTCGCCCCCTGCCTGCGCCGCCCGATACGCGCGCCAGCGCTGATACTGCTCGGCTTTGGCCGGATCGGGATCCTCGTCACCCTTGAGCCAGAAGCGATACCAATCGAGATTTCGGCGATAGACCGCCAGCTTGTGGATTGGCTGCTTCTTGATGTGCGGCTCATCCGCGAATGCAAAGAAATCGACGGCCTTGCCCGCACGCTTCATGCGCGTGTGAAGTTCCGCGACATGTCGGGCCTCCGCTTCCGGGAGTTGCATGAGCAGCGGCGTGTTGATCGACCCGATATCATAAACTGCGGACAGCTCGCGCCATCGTTTTGGATCGCTGTCGGGGTCGCCGATCTTCCAATATTCTTCCAGCATTTCGGCGAACCCGCGCCCCGGAAGCGCGTTCGCCCAGAAATAGGACGGCGTCATCTGGCTCGACGCGATCGTCGCCGCCGCAAACCGGTTCGTTTTGCGTATCGCATAGAGTGTGACTTCAGAGCCGAAGCTGAGGCCGCCTATGCCGACACGCGCCGGATCCACCACGCCTTGGTTCACCAGCTGGTCCAGCGCGCTCTGAATGTCGGACAGCGCCAGCCGGTAGCTTTCCCCGGTTCCCGCCTCCTTCTCCGCCCGAACCCGATCCATGCACATTACCGCGATGCCATGTTCGACCAAAGGCAGCATGGGAATTTCATCGCCAACACCGCCCTTCAAGAATCCCGAGCAGCGATAATATTGCACAACGAGCGGGACCGGCATTTTCATGTTCGCTGGTTGCAGCAGCACACCCGTCACGCCGCGCGCCCAGCTCATCGGTGTTGCGCGAGCATCGATGCGCATCCGCAACGCCGCATTGGGGTCGGCGAGAATCGTCCGCTTGCCATCATAGCCCAGTCTGACGACGTGCGGGGGCGATACAGGCCCGGCTTCGGCACAGAATAATGCCTCGATCCCCACCGCACATCGCGGCGTATGCGCCGACGACCTCGTCGCTCCATCACTGTGGTTGGCGACGCGCGCGCCCGGCGCCCCGACGCGCCAGAGCCAGATCGTCTCCCGCGCGCTGCCGGTCCGCTCGAACAGGAGCAGTTCGTCACGACCCGGACGCCAGGCAAGCGCTGCCAATTGCGGACTGCGGCAGATGGCCACGGTGCAGTCGATTGTCTGTCCGTCTTTGCGTATCACACGAAGGGTAGAAATGCCTTCCGAGGCAAGCCGGGCGCGGCTCCCGCTCTCGGCCAGGACATTCACGCCCTGCTCGGATAACTCAGGGGTGAAATCCGGCGGGTCCTTTGCAGGAATATTGTTCGCACCGCGGGTTTGGACGACGATCTCTTTTTTGGGCGTGCGTGACAAAAGGCGCTCGCGGTTGAACCAGGCGGAGGGCAATCGCTGCATGATGCGCTTTCCTCCTTCGATCGTGCCGCCGGCGACGGGTTCCATGAGATCCAGATGGCGGTCGACGAGGGCGCCATTCGCATAGGCGTCGCGTTCCGCCTGCAAGATCTCTGCCCGGGTCGCCCCGACCGAATAACGAATGGACTGCCCGTCGGCAGAAACCTCGAATGCAAGGATATCGGCGGCGTCGACGAGTTCGCGCCGGGCGATCGAACCGCTGCGCCAGTGCCAGATCACCGCAGCTTCGCCGTCGAACGCGCGGAACCGAAGACCAAGCGAGTCCCGGTCCCAGACCGGCGACTGCTCCAGCAGGGTTCCGGCGCCGCCATGCTGCGCTATCCCGCCGCCGATCCGGGTCGGCGACGCTATTCCTGCGACATCGACGACATACCAGTCGAGCATCGTCTCATTCTTCTCGATCGAAGGGCGACTGACGCGGTAGGCAAGTTTCAATCCGTCGGGTGAGAGACGGAGTCCGCTGATATCTGCCGCTTCCACAAGATCACGCTCGGACACAGGGCGGCGTTCGCTCTCCGTCTCGATCCGGTCGGAAGAGACCGAAAGGCCCGCTGTCGCGGCCCCGGCGAGCAGCCACGCTGTCACCACGAGACCACCGCCTGCAGCGAAAACATGCGGCCGACGGCGCTCGCCTGCTCCGGATCATATCCGAACGCCGACGTACTGCTGACGAAGCGGGCGTAAGGCGGATTCCGATCGAACAGATTGGTGATGCCCGCCGTCAGACGGATCGCTCTTCCTTGTTCCTGCTCGGCGACCCGGAGCCCCAGCTGGAGATCGAACGTGGTCCAGCTCTTCACCCTTTCGGCCGGGGTGACGGTGAGATTCCGATAGGCCGCGACGTGGTTGACCGCCAAGCCGGCATCGAACGCCCCAATATTGGCGCCGACCCGGGCTCGCAAGCGCAGCTTGACCGGGTTGCCGAGCGTCCCGAGTACGTCGATCGCTGGCGCCCTGTCGGTGATCTGGCTTCTGAAGCGCAGCATCCTTGTCCCGCCAACGCTGATGTCGAGGCCGCCATTCGGAAGCGCGCGCGCGTAGCTCGCATCGAAATCGATACCGCTGACCGTTGCGCGCGACAGATTGAGCGTGCGCCCGTCGATAATCGCCGCAATATCGGCTTGGGTCACACCGAGCGGATTGGAAAAGCTCGGGCTCGCAAAATAGGCCGCGATGTCGGTCGCGCCAGGTGTCTCGTCGACGATCCCTCCATAGATATCGCGGCGCACCAGGAAGTTCTGGACGTCCGCGGAGGCGCTCGCAATCCGGTCGCGGTAGCTGATCTCGAACCATGTAGCGTTGAATTTCGCGCCGGGCGCGAACGCCGGCTCGACGTCGATGCCGGCTGTCCAGCTCGAGGCTTTTTCAGGCCCGAGGTCCGGCCTGAACCCGAAGAGCCCGAGCACGACGGATTGACCGGTAGCGGAAGCGGGATCGGGCAACAGGAGCGTCTGGTAAAGCGCGTTCGCCGATCCGACGAGTTCGGTGAAATAGGGCGCGCGAAAGGATCGGCCATAGGACGCGCGCAATGAGAGGCCAGGAACCGGCGTCCAGCGAAGCCCGAATTTTGGATTGGCCGTATCCCCGACATCGGAATAATCCTCGTAGCGTGCTGCCGCCGATAGCGTGAGGGCGCCCGGCAGCGCCCCGCCCGCGTCGAAGACCGGGATCGCGAGTTCGCCGTAAATCGATTTCACGATGCGCTTGTCGGGAAGTCCCGGGATAGGCGAGGGGATCGGCGCGTTCGCCGTGACATCGACGAGCGCTTGATAGCGCAGCCGATCGCGTCTGTATTCGGCACCGATCGCCGCTTTGACTTCACCGGCAGGCAGCTTGAAAAGGGGGCCATCGGCCCGGAGCGCGGAGGACATTACCTCGTACCGGACCTTACGCTCCTGGCCGCCCCGCAGGCTGTCAATGAGCTCGCGGTCATTTACGAGCCCGTCGCCGAAAACATTGATCGCTGTGCGCCGGTCCGTGGCCGCGAGGGCGCGCAACAGCTTGAGGCGATTGACGACATTTACACCCTCGTCGCGCTCGCGCTGCAGGCCGTAGCCGCCCGACAATTCGACGGACCATGGGCCGAGTGTTGCCCGCCCGCCGAAGCTCGTATTGAAGGCGCGAGCGACGCCCTTCGTCCCCTCCGGTCCGAATTCCGCCGACGGATCGTAATAGACCGTGATCGGCTGTCCGGTCCCGATCGGATCGACATAATAGGGGTTTGCGCTCGTCACGCGCAGAGGCTGGGGACCGAACAATCGCCGCCGGACCGCGAAGTGTCGCTCCGCGAAAAGCGCGCGGGCGAACAGATTGATCTTGTCGGACAGGTCCTGTTCGACCGTTGCGTAGAGACTGACCGTTTCCTGCCGCGGAAAAATGTCGATATTTCGCCTCGCGTCGCCGCGTTTGAAGCCCGACACAAGCAGCTGCTCGGGAGTAAGCGCGGTCCCGTCCTGTCCTCGTGGAATAGCGAAGACCCGCCCATTGGCAGCCACGATTGTGCCGGGATTGTTGTAGTTGGAGCGAAGGTCCGGGCCTCCGAAGGGTCTGAGATCCTCGGTGGCGAATGCGCGCTTCGACGATGCGAGATTGCCGCGGCGGTAATATTCGCCGGCCACGACCAGATGCCCGCTCTTCCAGCCGACACCTGCGATCTGGCTCGCTTGAACCTCGCCGAAATCGCCGTCCGCCGTCCCGACCCTCATGCGGGTCTCAAGCCCTTGGAATCTGTTCCGGAAACGGATGTTGACGACGCCGGCGATGGCGTCCGACCCATAGATTGCCGAAGCGCCGTCGGTGAGGATCTCGATGCGTTCGATGGCGACAGACGGCACGAGCGAGAGGTCGGTGAATGCGCCTGCGCCGCCGCCGAGTGCGGGACGCGCCCCGTCGAACAATGTCAGCGTCGATCCGCTGCCCAAACCCCGCAAATTGATCCCGCTCCCGAAGCCGAGGTTTGTGCCCGCATTGCCGCGCGCGGTCGAGCCCGTGACGGCCTCGGTGGGGCCGCCCGAAAAATTCTGCGGGATCGTCTGGATGAAATCGGCGAGCGTCGTTCGTCCGCTCCGGTCAAGCGCCTCGCGGTCGATTATCGTCACCGGTGAGCCGACGGGACCGGTGCCGCGGATGCGGGTTCCCGTAACAACGATCGCCTCGCTGCTGGCATCAGTCGAAGCGAGCTCGGCCGTCGCATCGCCGTTTCCCTCGCGGATCACGAGCGCACCATCGACGACTTCGGCGATCAGGCCGGTGCCGGAAAGCAGGCGGGTGAGGGCGGCGTCGGGGGTTAGGCGGCCTTGCGCGCGGCCGCTGCGCTTGCCCTCGGTCAGACTTCCCGAATGGATCACCTCGCGCCCCGACACTTCGGAATATTTGCGCAGCGCGTCGCCGAGACGCTGCGGCGCGATGTCATATGTGCGTTGATCGGTCTGTGCGTGCGCCATCGGCGCATAGAGCGCCGCCGGTGTCGCAGTCGAGGCCAGCATGGCGGCCAGATATTTCATTCGCATTCTCACCCTCCCGGTCGCGGCCGTGATGGCCGTCCGGGGGTGCAAAATGCCGGGGGGCGAAAATTTCCCCCCCGGCGTGCGGATTATTTTTTGGCGAGGATGATCTCGTCCGCCCGATCGTCGACCGCGAGCCCGAAGGCGGCGGCGAGTTTACGCGCGAGGGCGCCGCTGTCCGCAAGATCGAAGCGGCCCGAGACCGGGAGCGTCGCGAGCGCCGGGTCGGCGAGGCGGACCGGTTTCGCGTTCAGCTTGTTCGCACTCTCGATGACCGAGCCGAGCGGAAGATTGTCGGCTGCGAGCAGGCTGGTCGCGACGGGGCTCACCATCATACCGACCATCTTCGGACCCTCGGCCGGCACCTCGGCGCTCTGGCCGGCCTCGAGCCGAAGCGCGGCGCCGCCCCCGCTCGAGCGCACCTCGACGCGGCCGCTGACCAGGCGAACGCGCGGAGGGCCGTTTCGCAGATCTACCTCGAAAACCGTGCCGAGCGCGGTCGTTTCCGACCGGCCGGCGATGACCGTGAACGGACGCGAGGTGTCGTGTGCGACCTCGAAACGCGCGGCGCCGCTCGTGAGGATGACGACGCGTCGCCCGGTCGTGAACTGGGTTTCGATCTTTGCGCCATCGGTCAGGATGACCTTGGTACCGTCGGCGAGTTGCTGTTCTTCGCTCGCCTTGGGCGACTGGGCGAGCTGCGTATCGTCGCCTCGCGATTGCATATAGAGCGCGCCGCCGACCACCAACACCACTGCGGCGGCGGTGGCTAAACCCCAGCGCGCTTTGACGCGCTTTTCATTCTTCGCGCGCGCCATCGCTTCGACACGCGCCGGCGACATACTGGATCCGACGGCATAGGCCTCGGCCGAGCGGGCGTAGGCCGCAGCGTTGCCGGGCTCACGGCGCCAGGCCTCGAACGCGGCGCGGTGCGTATCGGCATCGGGACCATGCATCAGGCCGACCCAATCGTCCGCCTCCTGCTGCTGCCGCGTCACGATTGTCTGTCTCGCGCCTTGCGGATTGCGGTAACGGCCTTGCTGATGAGCTTTTCCACGCGCTTCACACCTATGCCTTTGATTCGGGCTATTTCAGAATAGCCGAGATTTTCGACGCGGTGCATAAGGAATACATCCCGTGTGGTGGGATCGAGCTCGGCGAGAGCCTCCTCGGCGCGCCGCAACAGGTCGCGCGCTTCGAGCACGCTATGCGGATCGGGGCCAGCGACATCTTCCTCCTCGAAACTATGGTGCGCCGAATGCTGGCGCCGCGCGCCGGTTCGCGCCCGTTCCTTCAGAAGCGTGCGCGCCGTTTGCGCGAGATAGGCGCCGGGCTTGTCGCCGATGTGAAAATAGCCCTTCGCAGTGAAGAAGCGGCGAAAGCTCTCCTGAACGAGGTCGGCGACATCCTGGGGATGCGCGTTGCGGCGGAAGAATCCCGCGAGGCGAGGGCGCTGCTCGGCGAGGATCGCCTCGGTCCGCGCGGCGCGACCGAATCCTTCCCAATCCCCGGGCGGTATCGATTCCCCGTTGCTCAGCGCGGTGCGGCGGTCGTCGTCGTCATCATAATCCATAGGTCTGCCTTCCAGCCCGGAAGGAGACGGCAGGTAGCCGGGTGTTGAGTCTCGCTTGACGACGAGGCCGCAACCTTTGGCCCGAAGGCTTGGACATGCGTCGCGGCCACCCGGCGGGATGGCAAAAATCCGTGATCGTCAAGCGGGTGTCTCAATCCCCGGCACCGCGCTTCTCACACCCGATGCGGGAGTGAGCATAGCTTGCCGCTACGGCAGGGCAAGAGTCAGGAGGGAGATTGATCCAGAATGAATCTTGTTGTGGTGACGGCTTTGCGCCCGTTGTCAGCCATTCCAAGGTCATTCGCCCCATCCTGAAAGCGGCCATTAGATCGCTTCGCCGAGATCGGCGGCTCCGCGCCTCAACTTCGCCATTCGGATGGTCAAGCATGTATTCTAAAGACAGACGTTCGTTGCACGCGCCTTCACATCGGCGAATGGGGAGACCAATTGGCTAGCCAAATCGAACCTGAAAATTGCTTCCGATCCGGAGTGATTGACGCTTGGGCTTTCCCAAGCGCTTGCTGAAACAGAAATCTTATGTAACGCCATCCAAAGTGAATGGCAGGGCTGGAAGTCCGCCGATCCGGCCTAAGACAGTATCGCATGGGGGGCGGTGACATTTTGAATCTGTTTTGCATAGCCGGGCTGGAGCGGTGAGTTAGGTGCGCGACATACTTGGCGACGCGTGCGCTGTTCCGGAACGGATTTATTTGCTGTTCCCTTCGCATCTGCGCATCACCTTCTATGCGCAGCAGATAAGGGCGCTTGAGCTCGTCGAACAGTTGCGGGGCGAAAGTTGGACCGACAAGCTGTCGAGCATCGCCATCGTCGGGGCCGGCGCGTCGGGCATGACGGCTGCAGCGGCGCTCAAGATGGCCGGATTGCGAGAGGGGCTGGAGATCACTCTCTTCGAAAGTCGCGACCAGATCATGCCGTTGCAGACCGGCTCGCTGAACAAATTCTTGGCTCCTCATCTAATCGACTGGCCAGCCGAAGGCTCGACCCAACGCCGGGCGCGTTTGCCTATTCTCGACTGGGACGAGGCGATCGCCGGCAATGTGGCGATGGATCTCGTCACGCAGTTCGCCCGGTTTGACGTAAAAACCGAGATATCGACCACTATCGAGAAGATTGTCGCCGTACCCAACGGCGTCGAATTGCTGACGCGCAAGGATGGGTTGCAAAAGAAGCGCAGATTCGATCTTGTGATTGTTGCTGCGGGGTTCGGACTCGAAGCGAAGCCCACTGGCATCGAATCCGATACCACCTCCTATTGGCGGGTTCATCCCAAGCAAGGGCCATCCCTGGATGGCGAGACGCGGCGCAAACGCTTTCTCATCAGCGGGCTCGGCGATGGCGGCCTTATCGACTTCGTCTTGTTTGCCTGTCCAGGCCTCAGCCACGAGATGCTCTGCGACAGGCTGGTCAATTCCGGTGATGCGCAGCGGCTTGTAGACGACATAAACGCAATCGAAACCGGAATCTGGTCCGAGCCAGCCTCGGTACCCGACATTGAAGCGGCTTATGCCGCTCTCGATATCGACCCTTTGGCGCGAGCCGTGATTCAGCCTTGGCTCGGCGCGGGCATGGAATTCACCCTGTTGACCGGCGGCCACCAGCTGTTCGGCCGAGGCACGGCGCCGCTGAACCGGTTGGCGGCAATGCTGGTGATCCGCGCGATGGAGCTTACAGGCCGAGGTGATGACATCGTCCGCATATTTGGGGCCGAGCATCGCCCTGATCGCGATGGGAAGACGGTTTATATCGTCGGCGGCGTCGAGCATCTCGATCAGTTCGACGAGATTGTCGTTCGGCACGGCGACACGTCGAGGAACGCATGGGACTTCAAGAATGCCGAGATTGCTTCCAAAGTCGCGGAACTGCGCGCTCGTCGCGATGCCATTTCGGAGCGGCCACGCACGCCGCTCTTGCCGGAATATCTTGCTGCCGCGTTCGACAGGCGCCAGTTTGCAGCGCGAACCACCCGCATTCGCCTCACGCGCCAGGCGGCCGAGGTCCGATGGGAGGGCGATATTGCGATCGGCGATGTCGGCCGGCTCTGGCGGGTTCCGACCGCAGCGATCCATGTGGAAATCGACTTTCCGCCCGCAGATCCCCAATCGAAATTAGATCTCGCACTATGCAGGCTTCTTGTTCACGCTGAGCCGCAGGCCCAAGTCGCCGGGCCGCATAAAGCGGCTTGGGTAGAGCTTTCAAAGGAAGTGCCTCGGCGCGCCGGCGACCGCACTCGCGCCGCGCTGCCGATGGCGGGACAGGTCGAACCTGGCCGTAATAGCTATTCAGCCGAAGCAGATCAGCTATCGGACAAGCTTGAGGCTGCGCTCGATGAAGGGTTGTTGGCGCTCATCGACGATCGGATGATCGAGGCTGCCGTTGACCCGAGTCTTTGCAAAGTGGGTTTTCATCCCAATATCCACGAGCGTGTGCATGGTCTTTGGACAGCCTGGCGAAATACGGTGCGGGACCTTCCCTCTGCCCAGCGGCGTTGGGTCGTTCGGCTTTTTGGCGGCCTGCTCGACGGCTTCGGCGAGCCCGACCCATGGACGTCGGTCAGGGTCGGACCCCGGTCGGTCGAGGATGAAATGATCCCGGCAATCCTCTTTCATTTGGCCATGCAGGATCTTCTCGAGGGCATTGGAGGAGTGGGGCAATATCGTAACGGAAATGTCGCACGCCAGAGCGAGGACGGAACAATGGTACCGGCGGCCCATTTTTGTGGAAGTCGATGGGTTAGGATACCCGACTGCAATCCTTTGCCGATTGACGAATGGGAATGCAGCTGGCCGGGAGAGCCATGGGTGCCATCGTGTCTAGTCCTGTCTGCACGGAGTGCGGAACTGCTGCCTCGACATACGACAACAAACCAGAATCCGGCGGCTGGGCTCCTTACCCCGCCTTGGGCCCGAACACCCGTCATCGTAGGTTCCACGCGTCTTAGGAAAGCGTTGAGATCCGGCGAAGAGGAGGCCAGAACTATGCTTAAATCGGCGCTTCAAAGCGCGCTTCCGGAGATATGAGACTGTGACCGAACCGGACGACCTTTCGCTCAGTGAACGGCTCGGCTTGCTACGCACCGTTTGCGAGCAGCATGCTTACCTCAGCGCTGGGGAGGTGGTTGCGAAAGAGCTGCCGCTTGCGGTCGCGATAGAGCGATATGGCGCTGAAGGAATTCCGTCTGCCGGCGCCGTGATATTTGAATGTTGGGGCGATCAGCCAATTGTCGCTGGACTTATCGACGTGCCTGATCGGTCGGCGGCGTTGCCGTACATCCGCTGCGCGGCCGTGGCGCAGCAATCACTCGGAGCCAAATCCGTCGACATGCTTGTTTTGCTGATCGGACCCGGCGGCAGTTATGATCTGGAGGAGTGGGCAAATGCAGCTGCCGCGATCGAGGACGATGATCGTATCTGCCGAAAAATGGTCTGGCTCCCTGATTGCGAGCCTCTTGCTAGCGCCGAAGAATTTCTGACCCGCTCACCATTTGCAAGACCTTGGCGACATGCCATTCCGTTCAAGGGGTCGGCGAGCACGATCGAGTCGCTCATCGATGAGGACGGTCTCGACGACCTCGCACTGAAGGCGGATCAAGCGGGCGGATCTGCCGCCGACTTCGTCCGGGACGCGCTGTCGCAGCGTCAGAGTTCATGAGCAATCCGTTGCGCCTGGTACGCGCGGATATCCAAGGCTTTCGGCGTCTTGGCCGGCCCCTAGCGATCAACTTCGAAAATGGACCTGGAATTACTATTCTCGTCGGCCCCAACGGCAGCGGCAAATCGACCGTCATCGACAGCATCGAGTGGGTCCTGACGGGCACCGCTTCGCGATTGCCGCAGTCTGGCAGTCCCGCTTCTCGTCGGACGGATATCTTCAGGACGATAGGATCGAGCGACGATCCTATCGTCACGCTGACTTTTGAAGAAACCGCGACCGGCAAGCAGTTTGCAATCGGTCGCGACTCTGGACCTGAAGAGATCTCGTCTCTTTTGCGCAACGCTGAGCAGCCTTGGCGCGATTTGAAGTCAATCGACCTTGCACTGCAATGGACCCATTTTTCGTCGCAGCGCTCCGTTGCGCGACTTGGCTATGACAATGGCGAAGCGATCATGAAGACGTTTGCCGGTCCAGCCGGGCTCGAAAGGCTCAGAGGGCTGGATCAGCGGCTCTGGGGCAGGGAGACGAAAAGTGAATTGCGCAGGCAGCGCGCCGAAGCGGCCGACGCCGTCCGCAAGCACAGCCTAGCGTTCGATCATATCCAGCGTCTCCAGGCGGACATGTCCGCGCAAGAGAGCGTCCGCGGCGAGCGAAGGCTTGCCGAATTGATCGCATCGCTGAGCGGCGAGCCCGAACTGGATCTCAGCGGGTTGAAAAACGATAGCCGGAAGTTCGAACGGGTGCTCCTCGATCATCGGTCGGCACTCGAATCGCGTCTCTCGGAGGTCCGCCAACTCAGCGCCGAACGCCGCGATGCAGCCGCGCGGGCGCGGCGGCTGGAGGTCGAAGCGGAGGCGTCTCGCCAGATGCAGCAGGCTTCGGTCCAGCTCGCTCAGCGGAGAGCCGATGCGCTCGCAGCGGCGGAAGAAGAGGTGGCCGCAATCGCGACTATGATCGCGCGAATGGCTGATCAACGCTCGGTGCTGCTCGAAAAGCTGCACAGCAGGGAAGAGGCTGCGGAGCTCGACGCTCGCAAAGGCTCGCTGGACAACCGCTTGGTCGATCTGGCGCTGGAGCTCGGCGGCATCGAAAATCGGCTGGCGGCCGTGGGGACGCTGGAAGAGCTCGCGGTGCGTATCCGTGCCGGGCAAAGCATCGCCGAGATGCGGAAATATGAAGAGACGCTTGCCGAATTCGGGGATCCCGAAAAAATCGAGGCCGAGGCGAAGGTCCGCGTCGACGACCTTACTCGTCGGCGCGAAGCGCTCAGGGAAGAGCGGGCGACCGCTAGAAATACCCTGTCGCGCGAGACCGAGAGGATGGAGACGTTAAGATCTCTTGCCGTTGCGCTCGCCGACCACCTCACCGATCATGACTCCAGCTGCCCGGTTTGCGCCGCCACCTATGACAAGGGAGAGCTGATGAAGCGGGCTTCCGCGTCGATAAAGGAGGCCGGACCCGCTGCCCGTGAACTGACTCGTCAACTGAATGAGAAAACGCAGGAACTGGGCAGCGTAGCCGGTGAGCTCCAGTTCTTCACGTCGCAGCTCGAGCAGGCACGTATCCATTTGGCGCAGCGCGAACGGTTTCGAGTTGATATGGATCAGCATAGCACCGCATTCGGCGGCGTCTGGAGCGAAGAGGCGCAGAACCGCCTCGAAGCGCGCGTGGCCGACTTGCGAGATGAGTTCGAGATCGAGGAAGACACATCACTTCGCCATATCCGGGTCTGGATTGAGGAACGGCGCCGCCGCGCCGTCGAGGCGCGCATTGAAATTGTCGCTGAACTCGAAGATATCGCCGAACGGCGTGCGGCGCTTGCCGGGAGCGAAACGAGCCCGGAGCAATATCTCGAGGTCCGCGCACAACAGCGCGTCTTGGATCTTGAGCTCGAGCGCGAAAATTCGCGACTAGCCGAAGCGAGGACCGAACACCGCGCTGCTCTGGAACTGGTGGAGGAGGCAGGTCAGAATGTTGCCCGCGCAGCAAATCTTGCGAACGCCGACCAGGAACGGGCTGTTGAAGAACGACGCCGGTTCAAGATAATCGATCGCGAGCTGCGCAGAATTTTCGGCGCGAGCGATGAGGCGGATTATGTCCAATCGCTGCAAAAACGAACGGTACAGATGGGAGCGGCGCTCGAGCGTCTAGCGATCATTCGGTCCGAAGATGACCGCGCTGCGCAATCGGCGCAGGCCGATCATGAAATGAAACTGCTGGGATCCTCCTACATGCCTGCCAATGCCCGCGTTAGCGGCACCGAGCTGCACCGGATCATCCACGAAGCTGTTGTGGCAGCCGAGGCGCGGGTAAAGGCGATCGATGCTCTGGAAACGCGGCTGCGCGAACGGGCGCGACATCGCCGGGACATCGACAGCCGGATGCACGGCACGGTGCTCAGGCCCTGGAACTCACTTTTCAAACAGGTTTATTCGATCCTGGCCGGTTCTCTTGGCGAAACGCTCGAATGGACGCCAGATCAGGTCGATATGCGCGTAAGCGAACCCGATGCGCATGCGGTTCCGCGAGTCGACGACCAGCCGCTTCATGGCTGGTATCCCGGTCATTTCTTCTCTGAAGGACAACTTGCGGCGCTACAGATATCGGCGATGATAACGGCTTCCGTCCTTCTTCCTTGGTCGCGTTGGCAAGCCCTCATCTTGGACGATCCGCTTCAACACGCCGATGTCATCAAGGTCGGGGCTTTCGCCGACCTCATGCGCTCTCTCTGTCAGGACAAGGGCCATCAAATCATTATGACCACCCATGATCAAACGCAGGCCGAATTCATTCGCGCAAAGTTTTTCGCAGCGGGCCTGAGCGCCCAAGTCGTTCAGTTTCAGCGTTCCAAACGACAGCTGGGACGGGACCTCGAAAGCTGAACTAGGAGGATGGAATCTCCGAACTTGGCGGCTCTAACGAGAATTGATCACGCCTGACAGAGCTCATTTTCATTAGCCCGTAAGGGAATTCCAGAACATTTTTGCGAATGAAGAAGGGCTTGCGTCGGCTCGATCGCAGTCGCCCGATGTCGGCTGTTGCGACCGTCGCTGACCACACCCCGAAAGCGGGCAATCGTAGTTCCGACGATTGCTGGCTTCCGCGCGCGTGGCATGACGAGGAGCTTTCAATCGCGTGCGCGTCTCTATGTCAAACGGCGTTCAAAAGGGACCCCCGATCGGCGTCGAAGAGGGACCCCCTTT
>NZ_JAEMQX010000076.1 GCF_016463645.1 Sphingopyxis sp.
CGACATGATCGAAGGTCAGATCCTTGCCCGACCCGCAATATTGGCACGCGAAACGGTCGCGGAGGAACAGGTTGAAACGCGTGAAGGCGGGATGTTCCGATGGCTTCACATACTGGCGGAGCGCGATGACGCTCGGGATCGGCATCGTCCGCGTCGGCGAATGGATCTCGCGCTCGTAATTTTCGACGATGGTGACCCGGTCGAGGAAAACCGCCTTCACCGCGGTCTGCCATGGCCACAGGCTCAGGGGATAATAGCTCAGCGGCGTGTAATCGGCGTTGAGTACGAGCGCCGGACAGCTATCGGGATGCCGGGCAAGATCGGGATGGAACATGGCTAGGTAACGCTGCCCCCCTTGTTTCGCGGGATGGCGCGCCACTGCCTCCCGCGCGTGACACTGTCATTACATGCCCTATCAGATTCTGCCGTCAAGGGGCTTCTGCCCGCAAGATATGGAATGTTTGGCTTTGACTCGGCACAGCATATGGATTCATGGGGACACATGCTGACGCGTTTCGCCCCCAGCCCGACCGGCGAGCTCCACCTGGGCCACGCGTATAGCGCGGTGCTCGCGCACGACGCCGCGCGTGCGGCCGGCGGGCGTTTCCGCATCCGCATCGACGATATCGACGGCAGCCGCTCGCGCGAGGATTATGTCGCGGCGTCGCTCGCCGACCTCGCGTGGCTCGGCCTCGACTGGGACGGCGATCCGGTGCGCCAGTCGGATCGGCTCGCCGACTATGCCGCCGGGCTCGACGATCTGCGGAGGCGCGGTCTCGTCTATCCCTGTTTCTGCACCCGCGCCGATATCGCCGCCAGCCTGTCGGCGCCGCACGGCCCGTCGGGCGCCGTCTACCCCGGAACCTGCCGCGACCTGCCCGCCGCACCGCGCGAACGGCGCATGGCGGCCGAACCGCACTGCTGGCGCCTCGACATGGCGCGCGCGGTCGCAGAAACGGGCGAACTTGCGTGGGAAGAGGCGGGGCAGGGGCAGCGCATCGCCGACAGCCAAGCCCACGGCGACATCGTCCTCGCGCGCAAGGATGCACCCGCCAGCTATCACCTCGCGAGCACGCTCGACGACGCCGCGATGGGTGTGACGCATGTCATCCGCGGCGCCGACCTCGCCGCTTCGACCGACCTCCACCGGCTGCTGCAGGCCTTGTTCGGGCTGCCGACGCCGCTCTATCGCCATCATGCGCTCATTTGCGGCCCCGACGGCAAAAGGCTCGCCAAGCGCGATGCCGCCGCATCGCTGAAGTCGCTGCGCGACGCGGGCGCCGACGGCCCCGCGCTCGCCGCCGATCTGGCGGCCGGGCGCCTTCCCACTGGCTATTCGCTGCAAAATCCCTAGATAGGGGTCATGGAAATCCTGCTCGTCCTTGGCGTCGTCATCGCCGCCGGCTTCGTCCTGTTCTCGCTCGCGCGCGGGCTCTTCTATTTCTCGCAGGGCCACCGTGCGCAGACCGACGGCACCGTCCACGAGAATCAGGTGATGCAGAACAGGATGATGATGGCCCGCGTCAAATGGCAGGCGATCACGATCATCCTGCTCGTGCTGATCGGCATCTTCGCCGCCGGGCAATAAGGCGGGCGGCCGTATCATGGTCAAGCTCAACAAGATATACACCCGCACGGGCGACGACGGCACCACCGGCCTCGTCGACGGCTCGCGCATCGCCAAGTCCGACGCGCTGATGATGGCGATCGGCGACGTCGACGAAGCGAACAGTGCGATCGGCATGGCCGCATCCGTACTCGATCCGGCAAGCGACGAGGCCGCGATGCTGTCGCGGATCCAGAACGAGCTGTTCGACCTCGGCGCCGACCTCGCGACCCCCGCCGACATCCAGTTCGGCTTCGGCCCGCACGAGATGGCGTTGCGCATCGTGCCGAGCCAGATCGCGCGGCTCGAGGACGAGATCGATACGATGAACGACGATCTCGACGCGCTCCGCAGTTTCATCCTCCCTGGCGGAACCGAAGCCGCCGCGCGCCTCCACCTCGCGCGCGCGGTGACACGCCGCGCCGAACGGGCGGCGGTGGCGGCAGGCAGCCTGCGCGACCTCAACCCGCTCGCGCTCAATTATCTCAACCGCCTGTCGGACCATCTCTTCGTGCTCACGCGGCACATCAACGCTGCTGCGGGCGGCGACATCCTCTGGAAACCCGGTGCGACGCGGTGATCTGTTCCGACACAAAATCGCGGATCTTCGGCATTTTTGCTACCATCGCGGCGATGGCCGCCCTCGTTGCGGCACTCCTGTTCTACCTGTGGTGGATGTTTGCCGAATGGTAGGATCGTGGAGGCCCGCTCCATCCCGGACTTGATCCGGGGACCCACCCGCAACGCCCGGAAAATGAACTCCGGATGAGGTCCGGTGCGACGCGGGAGCAAGAATGTTCCCTTAATGTTCTGGACAATCCCGCGTGCCGTAACCATAATCCGACGAACCGCGAAACCGAATCGCACTTCGGGGGATTGTCTTCCTATGGCCAGCCGCACCGACGCTTCGACCCGCACCGACCCGGTGGAGGATCTGGCCCGCCGCTTCGCGGCGACGCGCCGCCTGTCGCTCGATCTCGTTCGCCCGCTCTCCGACGCCGACGCCAGCGCCCAGTCGATGCCCGACGCCTCGCCCGCCAAATGGCATCTCGCGCATACGACATGGTTTTTCGAAACCTTTGTCCTGCGCGATCACGCCGCGGGTTATTCGCTCTTCGACGCGCGTTATCCCTATCTCTTCAACAGCTATTACGAGGCCGAGGGGCCGCGTCACGCGCGCCCGCATCGCGGTCTGCTGACGCGCCCGTCGCTGGATGAAATCTGCGTGTGGCGCGCGCATGTCGATGTCGCGGTCCAGACCGCACTCCCGGACCTTCCGGCTTCCGCGCTCGCGCTTGTCGAGCTCGGCATCCATCACGAGCAACAGCATCAGGAGTTGCTGCTCACTGACATCAAGCATCTCTTCGCGCAGAACCCGATCGGCCCGGCGGTGTGGGACGTGCCGATCGCGAGTGAAGTTCGGCAGTTTTCCGCGATGAAATGGGTGAAGGGCGCCGAGGGCACCGCGGCGGTCGGACATGCGGGCGAGGGTTTTGCCTTCGACTGCGAAGGCCCGCGCCACGATGTGCTGCTCGCCCCGCATGCACTTGCCAGCCGTCCGGTCAGCAACGGCGAGTGGCAGGAATTCATCGCCGACGGCGGCTATCACACGCCGTCGCTCTGGCTCAGCGACGGCTGGGCGTGGGTGCAGGCGGAAAGCGTCGAAGCGCCCGCCTATTGGCGCGACGGACAATATTTCACCCTCGCGGGCTGGCAGGACATCGACCTCGCCGCGCCGGTCACTCACATCAGCTTCTTCGAAGCCGACGCCTTCGCGAGCTGGGCCGGCGCGCGCCTGCCGACCGAAGCGGAGTGGGAGACGGCCGCCGCCGCCTTCGATCCGCAGGGCGGGCAACGGTTGGATGCCGCCGGTCCCGCCCAGCCCGTCGCGGCGGGCGATGACACGGCGCTGCAACAGATGTTCGGCAGCGTCTGGGAATGGACCGGCAGCGCCTATCGACCCTATCCCGGCTTCCGCGCCGCGCCGGGCGCGGTCGGCGAATATAATGGCAAGTTCATGAGCGGCCAGTTCGTGCTCCGCGGCGGCAGCTGCGCGACCCCGCGCGGCCATCTGCGCGCCAGCTACCGCAATTTCTTCTATCCCCACCAGCGCTGGCAATTCACCGGCCTGCGCCTCGCGAAGGATCTTTGATATGGGCCCCCGATCATGGGAGTAGTGCGTAACCTTCGTCAGGTTTCGGCCGACGACGCCGGGGTCGACGTCGCCTTTCGCGCCGACGTTCACGCTGGCCTGTCGCAGAAGCAGAAGGCGATTCCCGCGCGCTGGTTCTACGACGCGACGGGCTCGGCGCTGTTCGAGGATATCACGGCGCTTCCCGAATATTATCCGACGCGCAGCGAGACCGACCTTCTGACGCGCCACGCGGCCGACATCGCCGCGGCGATCGGCCCGGGCCGCGCGGTCGTCGAACTCGGATCGGGCAGCTCGACCAAGACACCGCTTCTTCTCGATGCGATCGATCCCGCCGCCTATGTGCCGGTCGATATTTCGGGCGATTTCCTCCGCGACAGCGCCGAGGCGCTCGCGGCGCGCTTCCCCGGGCTCGCCATCTATCCGGTCGAGGCCGACTTCACCCAGCGCGTCGATCTGCCGCGCGAAATCTGCCCGCTGCCCAAGCTCGGCTTCTTTCCGGGTTCGACGGTCGGCAACATGGTCGCGCGCACCGCGATCGACCTTTTGCGCAACTGGCGCGCCGCATTGGGGGACGGATCGCTGATGCTGATCGGCGTCGACCGGATCAAGGACATCGGCGTGCTCGAACTCGCCTACGACGATCCGGCGGGGGTCACCGCGGCATTCAACCTCAACCTGCTCGAACGGATCAACCGCGAACTCGGCGGCGATATCGCGGTCGGGAATTTCAGCCACCGCGCGGTGTGGGACGATATCCATGCGCGCATCGAAATGCATCTCGTCGCCGCGTGCGACATGGATTTCACGATCGACGGCCGCGCCTATCACATGGCGAGGGGCGAGACGATCCACAGCGAGAACAGCCATAAATACGGACCCCGCGACGCGAATTTGCTGCTCCGTTCCGGCGGGTGGACGCCGCTCGCGACGTGGGACGACGTCGACCCCGCCTTCGCGCTGATCCTCGCGGCGGCGACCGAGTTCCGCTCGGCTCCCTGACGCGCTCACTTGACGGGCGCGCCCGACGCCGTAGGGGCTCAGCCACGGTTTCAGCGAAAGGGCAGCATATGATCGTCGGCGTTATCGGAGCGGGGCAGATGGGCGCGGGCATCGCGCAGGTATCGGCGGGCGCCGGCCATGACGTGCTCCTTTCCGACATCGACATCGCGCGCGCCGAAGCGGGCAAGGCGGGCATCGCCAAGGCGCTCGGCCGTCTCGTGGCGAAGGAAAAAATGACGCAGCCCGACGCCGACGCGCTGCTCGGCCGCATCACGCCCGTCGCCGATCACGTCGCCTTCGCGCCCGCCGATCTGGTGGTCGAGGCGGCGACCGAGCGCGAGGAGATCAAGCGCGCGATCTTCGCGAGCGTCGGCCAGCATCTCCCGGCCACCGCGATCCTCGCGTCGAACACCAGCTCGATCCCGATCACGCGCCTCGCGCAGGCTGCGCCCGACCCGTCGCGTTTCATCGGGGTTCATTTCTTCAATCCGGTGCCGGTGATGGGGCTGGTCGAACTGATCCGCGGTCTCGCGACGAGCGACGACACGCTCGCGAAAGTCGAGGCCTTCGGCCGCGGGCTCGGCAAGGAGATCGTCCATGCCAACGACGCGCCGGGCTTCATCGTCAACCGCGTGCTGATGCCGATGATCAACGAGGCGGTGTTCGCGCTCGGTGAAGGTGTCGCGACAATGCAGGACATCGACACGGGTTGTCGTTTGGGCCTCAACCATCCGATGGGCCCGATCACGCTCGCCGACTTTATCGGGCTCGACACCTGTCTCGAGATCATCCGCGTACTCTACAGCGGCACTGGCGATCCCAAATTCCGCCCCGCGCCGCTGCTCGTCCAATATGTCGATGCCGGCTGGGTCGGCAAAAAGGCCGGGCGCGGTTTCTACGACTGGACGGGCGAGGCGCCCGTTCCGACGCGATGATCCCCCGGGCGCCGGTCGATCCGGCGCACGAACAGCGCTGATTCGTTCGCGGCCCCGTTACGGAATTTCGCTGGACGGATGCGGCAGCGTGGCTCACATTCGATGGGGGTCGATGAAAATCGGGGGATTTTATGCGCTTGTTTCTTGCAGCCGCGCTGACGGCTGCCATCTTCGTGGCGTCGCCGGCTTCGGCGCAAACGGTCAGCATCAGGAATCCGGCGGCTTTCGTCGCGACGCTGAAGGCGATGGGTTATGAGCCGGGGGCGCTCTCCAATGTCGACACCTCGCCCGAAGTCGATATCAAGGTCAACGGATTCGGCACGACGCTCCGCCTCGTCGGCTGCACCGCGGCGGCCGACTGCAAATATATGACGCTCGTCGCGTCGTACAGCGACGTGGTCGATCCGCCCGCCGCCTGGCTCCAGAAGATGAACGACGAGTTCGATCTGCTGCGGATCGGGATCAACGACAAGAAACAGCTCTACATGTTCGGCGCCTATGTCGTCGAAGGTCTGCCGCGGTCGGAACTCAAGCGCATCTTCGACTATTGGGCGGCCGATACCTCGTCGATCGGCAGCGAGGCGATCGAGGGCGGCTATACGACCGGGGAATAGACGGAGCCGTCGCGGCTTCCGTGCGTAGATCAGGTGCAGCAACAGTCGGAGAAGATCATGCGTAACAACAGCCTGTTGGCGAGCCTCGCCGCTGCGGTCCTGCTTCTTCCGGTACAAGGGGCCGCGCAGCAGGGCGCCCCCGAGGACTCGACGATAAAGGACACGGCGAATACGGTCGTCGAACCCTTCGACGGCAAGGAGCCGCCGCAAAAGCTGCTCGAGGTACAGGACGATCCCTATTCGCTCGCGGGCCTCGGCAAATGCGCCGCGATCATTCGCGAGGTCGAGGAACTCAACGCCGTTCTCGGCCCCGACGTGAACGAAAGGGTCGACAAGAGCGAGGCGAAGAAACGCGAGGAAACCGCGGGCCGCGTCGCCGGCACGGTCGCGGGCGGGATCATCCCCTTTCGTGGCCTGATCGGCGAAGTGACCGGCGCGAATGCCGAGCGACGGCGTTACGCGGTCGCGGTCTATGCCGGGACGGTCCGGCGCGGCTTCCTGAAAGGCGTCGGGCTCGAGCGGGGCTGCAAGGCGCCCGCCCGACCCTGACCGGTCAGAGCGGCGTGTAGACGACGCGGCAGTTTTCAGCCGCCGAGCGCAGCGCGGTGTTCCACGTCACGTCATTGCCGTTACGCTGCAGCCGCGCGCCGCTCTTGTTCTCATAGATCGCGCCGCGGTTCGACGGGGTCTGCTTCAGCACCATCGAACGCCGGCCGTTGACGCGAACGATCGCGGTGTTTCCGACATAGTCGACCTTCAGCCGCGTGCCGCCGCTGCAGTCGTAACTGGTGCCGGTGTTGCGCGGCACCGACGAACAGGCGGCGAGCGCCAGGATCGCGGCGCCCGCCGCGAAAATTGCCATCGTCTTCATATCCGGTCTCCCCTCAATAGCCCGAACGGACGCACAGCACGTCTGCGAGGTAGACGCGCCCGCTGATCGTTTCCATATGCTCGCGCGCCGACCCGTTCCAGCCGATCGACCGGCACCAGGTGTCGGCGGTCTGCGCCGCGCAATTGGCGGTCGCCGATCCGCGGGCGCAGGCGAGAACGCGATAGTTGCGTTCGGCCGGCTGGGTGTGGAATTCGGCGAAATTGCCGCGTGCGACCTGATCGTTGGCGGGCGGATTCGGGTTCCAGCCGCCCCCGCCGCTGCCCACCGGGCGGATCGACTGGATCGTCAGCCCGCGCAGGACATTGTTGAGCATCGGCGTGTCGCGGTCGACGGTGCGGCAATTGCCGCGATAGCGCGTCTTCTCGCATAGCTCCCAGCGGCCATTGGGGACGCGGATCGAATTCACCGGCCAGCTCAGCCCGAGGTTCGGCTTTTCCTCGCCGATGAAGACCGCGGGACCGCGATAGCCGGCGTCGCGATAGATGGTCGCTTCGGGAGGCCGCTCGGGACGATAACGCTCGGTTTCGACGGTCTGGGCGTAGGATGTGGCGAGGAAACCCGCCCCTATCGACACCGCCGCCGCGGCAAGAATCGACAAACGATAAGCGGTTTTCATGACAGCCTCCCATTTTGCGAACGCGACCCGGGATTCGTTATATCCCTAAGTTTACGTCATTCGCAGGCGGCTTGCAAATTCTCCCATATCGTCAGCGCGATGGGCGGCCGCGCGTTACGGCGCCTTCGTCGGCGGCGGCGCGGGCGTTGCCTGCGGCGCGGTCGCGGGCGCAGTGGCGGGAATGGCCGGCTCGGCAACGGGTTTCGCGAGCGGCGGGGCGACGCCGAGCATCAGCCCCGCGAGCGCCGCCGACATCAGGTTCGACAGGCTGCCCGCGAGCAGCGCCTTCAGCCCCAGTTTCGCGATCATCGGGCGCTGGTTCGGCGCGAGCCCGCCGGTCACCGCCATCTGGATCGCGATCGAGCTGAAATTGGCGAAACCGCAGAGCGCAAAGGTCGCGATCGCGACCGCCGCCATCGACATGTCGCCCTGCGCCCGGCCGAGGTCGATGAAGGCGACGAATTCGTTGAGCACGACCTTGCTGCCGAACAGCCCGCCGACCACCGCGCTTTCTTCCCACGGTACGCCCATCAGCCACATGACGGGGCGAAAGATCGCGCCGATGATCGCCTGGAACGACAGGCCGTCGAGGCCGAACCAGCCGCCGATGCCCGCAAGGATGCCGTTGGCGAGCGCGACGAGCGCGACGAACGCCATCACCATCGCGCCGACCGCGACCGCCAGCTTCACCCCGGTCTGCGCGCCCTGCGCCGCCGCCATGATGATGTTGGCGGGCTTTTCCTCGTCGTGGCTCGCCTCGGGCATCACGACAGGTTCGATACCGATGTCCCTGGGATCGTCGGGCATCATGATCTTGGCCATCAGGATGCCGCCGGGCGCCGACATGAAGCTGGCGGCGAGCAGATAGGGGAGGAGATGCGGGCCGATCATCCCGGCATAGGCGCCGAGGATCGTCCCTGCGACGCCCGCCATGCCGACCGTCATCACGGTGAACAGCTGCGAAGGGGTGAGTCCGGCGAGATAGGGCCGGATGACGAGGGGCGATTCGGACTGGCCGACGAAGATGTTCGCCGCCGCGCCGAGGCTTTCGACCTTGGTGATGCCGGTGACCTTCTGGATCGCGCCGCCGACCCATTTGATGATCAGCTGCATGATTCCGAGATAATAGAGGACCGAGATGAGCGAGGCGAAAAAGATGATCACCGGCAGCGCGCCGATCGCGAACACCGCCTTGCCATAGGGCGCCTGCGTCAACACGTCGCCGAACAGGAATCGCGTGCCCTCGTCGGCATAGCTCAGAAGGTTGGAGACGCCGTTCGACATCGCCTGGATCACCGCGCGTCCCCATGGCGTGCCGATCACGAGCACCGCGAAACCGGCCTGGAGCAGAAAGGCGGGAATGACGATGCGCGGGCGAATCCAGCGGCGGTTCGACGAAAACAGCACGGCAATCGCGAGCAGTGCGACGATGCCGAGCAAACCGATCAGGCGTTCCATAATTTCTGTGCGTCCCCCGCAAGTCCAATGGGCCTGTCTAGCGGGCTTTGGCGGCGGGGCAAGAGCTGCGCGGCCAGCCGTGTTTCTCGGACTTTCCACCCCGCGCAAAACCGACTATCGGGCGGCATGACCGAACCGACCTCGGCGGCGTTGCCGCGCACGCTCTCGCCCTCGCTCTTCCTTTTCTCGATCGTCTATGGCGGCATGGTCGTGCTGGCGGGCGTGCTCGGGAACAAGCAGGTCGCATTGGGCAGCTGGCTGGCGGTCGAGGCGGGGATTTTCGCCTTTCTGATCCTTGTCGCGCTGTCGAGCGCGGTATCCGAACTGCACGGACAATCGGTCGCGAACCGCCTCGTGCTCTGGGGCTTCGTTCCGCTCGTCCTGTCGATCATGCTGACCGCGCTGGTGCTCGCGCTTCCGGCATCGCCCGAAATGCAGCCCGAACGGCTCGCCGCCTTCGACACGATCCTGGGGCAAAGCCCGCGCCTGATGGCGGCGGGAATCGTCGCCTACGGCACCTCGCAATTCCTGAACGTCACGATCTTTTCGAAGCTGCGCGGGCGTGAAGGGGCGGGAACCGGAGCGACCTGGCTCGCGATCCGCGGCGCGATCGCCAGCGCCCTCAGCCAGATCGTCGACACCCTGCTTTTCGTCACCATCGCCTTTTACGGCGTGTTCCCGATCGCCAACCTGATGGGCGGGCAGATGCTCGCCAAGGTTGCGCTGTCGGTGCTCGTCATTCCTTTCGTCATCACCGGGCTGGTCGCACTCGGCCGCAGCCTCGATGCGAAGAACGCCGGATGATATCGATGACCGATCCTTCGAAAATGCCCGACCTGCTCGCCAAGGCCGAAACGCTCGTCGAGGCGCTGCCCTATCTGCAGCGCTATGCGGGCGAGACCTTCGTGATCAAATATGGCGGCCACGCGATGGGCGATCCCGAGGCGCAGCGCGATTTCGCCGAGGACGTCGTGCTGCTCAAGGCCGTCGGCATCAACCCGGTGGTGGTCCACGGCGGCGGCCCGCAGATCGGCGCGATGCTGAAACAGCTCGGGATCGAATCGACCTTCGTCGGCGGACTCCGGGTCACCGATGCCGCGACCGCCGAGGTCGCCGAGATGGTCCTCGCCGGCAAGATCAACAAGGAAATCGTCAGCTGGATCGCCGGGCTCGGCGGCCGCGCGGTCGGCATTTCGGGCAAGGACGCCAATCTCGTCCTCGCCGAAAAGGTCGGCCGCACCGAGCCCGACCCCAATTCGGGGATCGAGCGGCACGTCGATCTGGGCTTCGTCGGCGAACCCGTCGCGGTCGACCCGACGATCCTCGTCAATCTGACCAACGACAATTTCATCCCCGTCGTCGCGCCCGTCGCGCTCGGCGCCGATGGCGCGACCTACAACATCAACGCCGACACGATGGCGGGCGCGATCGCCGGGGCGCTCGGGGCAAAGCGTTTCTTCCTGCTCACCGACGTCGCGGGCGTGCTCGACAAGTCGGGCGCGCTGCTCACCGATCTCGACCGCACCGCGATCGACGGCCTCAAGAGCGACGGCACGATCACCGGCGGGATGATCCCGAAAGTCGAAACCTGCGTCGCCGCGGTCGATGCGGGGGTCGAGGCGGCGGTCATCCTCGACGGGCGCATCCCGCACGCGATGCTGCTCGAAATTTTCACCGCAAGGGGTGCGGGGACGCTGATTCACCGCTAAAGCTCTTTTCACGACCTTCCGGCCGGAGCCCTCAATGTATCTGATGTTCCTTCAAATCCTGTCGATCCTGCTCAACATCCTGTGGTGGATCATCATCGTGCAGGCGGTGATGTCGTGGCTGATCGCCTTCAACGTCATCAACACGCACAATGATTTCGTCCGTCAGCTGTGGCAGGTGCTCGAGCGGATCACCGAGCCCCTCTATCGCCCGTTCCGGCGCATCATGCCCGATTTCGGCGGGCTCGACCTGACCCCGATGGTCGTGCTGATCCTGATCATCATCCTGCAGGGGCCGGTGATTTCCTATCTCTACACGCTCGGCATGAACAGCGGGGCGATCTGAGATGGCTGAGGGGGCGCAACCGATCGACGGCAAGGCGTTTGCTGCGGGTCTGCGCGCGCGGATCGCCGACGCGGTTCCGGCGTTCGAGGCCGCGACGGGGCGCGTGCCCGGCCTCGCGGTCGTGCTGGTCGGCGACGATCCGGCGAGCGCGGTCTATGTCGGCTCGAAAGGCAAGGCGACCGTGGCCGCCGGCATGGCGAGCTTCGAACATCGCCTGCCCGCGACCGCGACGCAGGACGAGGTCGAGGCGCTGCTGGCGGAACTCAACGCCGACGAGACGGTTGACGGCATTCTCCTCCAGCTCCCGCTGCCCGGCCATCTCGACGAGCAGGCGGCGGTCGCAACGATCGATCCCGACAAGGATGTCGACGGACTGACCCCCGTCAGCGCCGGCCGCCTCGCGCTCGGCATCGCGGGCATGGTGCCTTGCACGCCCTATGGCTGCCTGCTGCTGCTGCAGGACCGGCTCGGCGACCTCGGCGGCAAGGATGCGGTCGTGATCGGCCGCTCGATCCTCGTCGGCAAGCCGATGGCGGCGCTGCTGCTCGGCGCGAATGCGACCGTCACCATGGCGCATAGCCGGACGAAAGATCTGCCCGATCTCGTCCGCCGCGCCGATATCGTCGTTGCCGCGGTCGGTCGGCCGGAAATGGTCAAGGGCGACTGGATCAAGCCCGGCGCGGTCGTGATCGACGTCGGCATCAATCGCCTGCCGCCGGCCGAGGGCGCGGCGAAGGGTCGGCTCGTCGGCGACGTCGACTATGCCGGGGCCATCGCGGTCGCCGATGCGGTCACCCCCGTTCCCGGCGGCGTCGGCCCGATGACGATCGCCTGCCTGCTGCGCAACACGCTCGTCGCCGCGCATCGCCGCGCGGGCCTCGCCGATCCGGAGGGCTTCTGATGCGCCGGCTGGCCGTCGCGGCGCTTTCCCTTTCGGTGATCGCGGGCGGCGCTGCGCCGGCGCGCGAACGCAGGCCGCTGGCGCCCAACCCGAGCGCTTTCATCGCCGCCGAAATCGCCTTTTCGCGACTTGCGCAGGAAAAAGGCCAGTGGACGGCGTTCCGCGAAACCGCGGCGCCCGAAGCCACGATGTTCGTGCCGCAGCGCGTGAAGGCGCGCGACTGGCTGAAATCGCAGAAGGATCCCGCCGAGGCGGTGAAATGGCAGCCTCATGCGGTCTATGTCAGTTGCGACGGCAATGCGGGCGTTACCACCGGCGCGTGGCAGAAGGGACCGGCGAACGGCTATTTCACGACGGTCTGGCTGCGCGATCCCAGGAAAGGCAAGCTCGCCTGGACGCTCGACCATGGCGATGCGCTGGCGACCCCGCGCGAAGCGCCCGACTTCATCGCGGCGAAACAGGCGGTCTGCGGTTCGCGTCCCGCCGCACCGGTCGAAGCGGGCGGTGAGGGGGATGACAGGGCGGTCGGCCTGTCGCCCGACCAGACGCTGAGCTGGACATCGACGGTTAGCGCCGACCAGTCGCGCCGCGTCACGATCCGCCTGTGGGACGGCAAGGAGATGGCGACCGTCATCGACGATCGGGTGGCGGCGCCGAAACAGCCATGATCGATCTCTTCATCTCGGCCTTCGTCACGCTGTTCGTCGTCATCGACCCGCCGGGCTGCGCGCCGATCTATGCCAGCCTGACCACGGGCGCGAGCGCGCAGCAGCGCCGCTCGATGGCGATCCGCGCGACGGTCATCGCCGGGCTGATCCTCGTCTTCTTCGCGATGTTCGGCGAAGCGCTCCTGAGCTTCCTCCACATCGACCTCGACAGTTTCCGCATCGCGGGCGGGATCATGCTGTTCATCATCGCGATCGATATGGTGTTCGAAAAGCGCACCGAACGCCGCGAACAGCGGGCCGAGAAGCTGATGGCGACCCCCGAGGTCGAGGATGTCTCGGTCTTCCCGATGGCGATGCCGATGCTTGCGGGGCCGGGGTCGATCGCCTCGGTGATGCTGCTCGTGTCGCAGAACAACGGGCTCGACCGCGCTTTCGTGATCTTCGGCGCCTTGCTGCTCGTGCTGCTGCTCACACTTGCCGCGCTGCTGTCCGCAGGGCCGCTGATGCGGCTGATCGGCAACAAGGGCGAGGCCGTGATCACCCGTCTGCTGGGCGTGCTGCTTGCGGCGCTCGCGGCGCAGTTCGTGATCGACGGGCTGAAGGCGAGCTTCCCCAGCCTCGGATAAAAAGGGGCGCCGCCTTGCGGCGACGCCCTTTCTTTTCCACGGGAATGGAAAGTCGTTACTGCGCCGCGTTGACGTCGGCCTGCGTAACCGGCGCGATGCGGATTTCGACGCGGCGGTTGCACTGATAATCGGCCTCGCTCTGCTCGGGCGAGCATTTGAGTTGCGATTCGCCGTAACCGAGCGTCGCCATGCGCGCGCGCTGGATGCCACGGCCCGCCAGATAGTCGGCGACCGACGCCGCGCGGCGTTCGGACAGGCCCTGGTTATAGGTGTCGCTGCCGGTCGAATCGGTGTGGCCGTACACGTCGATATAGGTGCTCGGATATTCGGCGAGCGTCGAGGCGACATTGTCGAGTGCGCTGCGGAACTGCGATTTCACCATCGCGCTGTTGAGGTCGAAGGTCACGTCGCCCGGCATGTTGAGCACGAGCTGGTCGCCCTGGCGCTCGACGTCGATGCCGGTGCCCGCCGTACGTTCGCGCAGCTTCTTTTCCTGCTGGTCCATATAATAGCCGACTCCCGCGCCGGCGACCGCGCCGATGCCCGCGCCGACGATTTCCTCGGTCCGGCTGTTGCGGCCGCCGATGAGGTCGCCGAGCAGATAGCCGCCCAGCGCGCCGCCGACACCGCCGATCGCTGCTTTCGAAATCTTTCTCTCCCCCGTCACCGGGTCGGTGACGCAGCCGGTGAGCGCGATCGCACCGATGCTGGTCAAAATGGTGAGCTTGATCGTCCTGCTGTTCATCTTTTCGCTCCCTTTATCCGACGGATGCTTCTGGTCCTTTCGCATGCCGTCCTTCCGTGCCGATAACATATGGCCGGCGATCTGGTTCCAAAATTCGCCTGAACGGTGACTGAGCAGGGCATTCAGGTGAGCACCATTGTGCAATGCCGCGCCTTTCGCCTATAGGGTGGACATGACCGACGATGACAGGGGCCGGGCGCCGACGCGCCGCACGACCGCCCGATGACCCCTTTTCCCTGGTCCGATGTCGCGATCATCGCGGTCCTCGTTCTCCTCAACGGCGTTTTCGCCATGTCCGAACTCGCGATCGTCTCGGCGCGCGACCCGCGGCTGCAGGCGGCCGAAAAGCGCGGCAGCCGGGGCGCGAAGATCGCGCGTCAGCTCGCCTCCGACCCCGGGCGTTTCCTGTCGACGGTGCAGGTCGGCATCACGCTGATCGGCGTGCTCACGGGCGCCTATTCGGGCGCCAGCCTCGGCCAGCCGGTCGCCGACCGGCTCGCGGCCTGGCTCGGTCTCGACCCCGAAAGCGCCGAAGCGGCGGGCTTTGCCCTGGTCATCGCGCTCACGACCTATTTCTCGCTGATCGCGGGCGAGCTGGTGCCGAAGCAGTTCGCGCTGCGCTCGCCCGAGCGGATTGCGATCTTCATGGCGGTGCCGATGTACTGGCTGTCGCGTGTCGCGGCGCCGCTCGTCTGGCTGCTCGACAACAGTTCGGGTCTCGTCTTCCGCCTGCTCGGGCTCAACCGCGAATCGGAAGACCGGGTGACCGCCGAGGAATTGCATCTGATCGTCGCCGAGGCGTCGAAATCGGGGGTTATCGAGGAAAGCGAACGCGCGATCATCTCGGGCGTCGTACGCCTCGCCGACCGGCCGGTGCGCGAGGTGATGACGCCGCGCAAGGATGTCGACTGGATCGATGTTGCGCTCGATGCGCGCGGCGTGCGCGACAAATTGCTCGAAACCCCGCACAGCCGGCTGCCGGTCGCGCGCGGGTCGGTCGACGATATCGTCGGCGTTGTGCAGGCGCGCGATATCGCGTCGGCGCTGTTCCGCGGCGAAGTGCTCGACCTCGAGACGCTGATGCGCCCCGCAAAGGTCATCCACGACCAGATCGACGCGATGGATGCGCTCGAGGCGCTGCGCGCGGCCGAGGTGCCGGTGCTGCTCGTGCACGACGAATATGGCCATTTCGACGGGCTGGTGACGCCCGCCGACCTGCTCTCGGCGATCGCGGGCGAGTTCGCGTCGGATCAGGATATCGGCAGCGAACCCTTCGTCGTCGAACGCGAAGACGGCAGCCTGCTCATCGCGGGATCGATGCCCGCCGACCAGATGGCGGAGCGGCTCGGGATCGAACTGGACGACGACCGCGACTATGCGACCGCCGCAGGGCATGCGCTCGCGATCCTCAAACATCTGCCCAAGGAAGGCGAGCGGTTCACCGACCGCGGCTGGCGTTTCGAGATCGTCGATATGGACGGGCGCAAGATCGACAAGCTGCTCGTCACCGGGATCCGCAAGCCCGACGAAGACGCGGACGCCGGATAGGGCGACCGCCGGTCAGAACTGATAGGCGAGCCCGCCGCCGAACAGCCATTGGTCGGCGCTGCCGACATCGGCGACGATCGGCGATCGGGCGAAACGCGAAAGGAGGCGGCCATATTGCGCGCCGCCGATCAGCGTGAAACCCTTTCTGAGGTCGCCCGACAATGCATAGGCGCCGGCGATCCCGAGCGTATATTTGCCCGTCGTGGCCTTGCGTCCCGCGGCGTCATAGACGGGAAGCCCGCTCGCGGCGCTGCCGTCGGTGTCGATGTCGTAATAATAGCGGCCGAAGCCCTTGCCGTAGAAATTGACCGACGCCGACACGCCCAGATAGGCGCGTTTCGACAGCGGGGTGCCGTAATCGATCGTCGGCGAGGCGGTCCAGCTGCCGTGGCGGCCCGAAATATCCTTCGACGCCGACATGCGGAAACCGATCTGGTCATATTCGCTGGTGATCACCCCCGTGTGGGTCACCCCGGCGAAAAGCCCCATCTCGACCGCCATCTTGCGTTTGCCGAGCGCCGCGACCTGCGGATCGTCGATCTTGCCGCTGCGGTCGCTGCGCAGGCTGATCGTCGGACCGAATTTGAAATCGGTCTTCTGTCCGCGCTGCTGGCGGATCAGGTCGATCTGGAAATTGGTGCCCCGGGTCGAGAAGGAAAAACCGCTGATCCGGCCGCGAAAATAAAAGGCGGGCAGGGTGCGCCGATCGTCCGACCCGTTGTATTTCGGCGTGTTGAGCGCGCCCACGGCGACCGCGAAATAGTCGCGCGACCAGCGGCGGTCGGGTTCGTCGTCCTGCGGTCGCGCGGGCGGCAGCAGGATATTCTCGTCGATTTCGGTGTTCTGCAGATAGCGCGCGGGCTCTTCCCCGATACCGGTCGCCGGCGCAATGTCGGTATTCGCCGTCAGCTCATACGGCAGCGGCGCCTCGTCGGCCGCAGCGGGCGCGGACAAACCGGTGAGGAGGATGATGGTGAGGAAAGGAAATGCGCGGGCCGGACGGGCAATGCGGAAAAACAGGGTCAGGTCGGGCATAAGCATCCGCGCAAATATCCTATATTCTTGCCCCTCTTTACGGGGGTGTAAGTAAACAACGCGCCATTGCAACGGCTTCGTCTTGCCGAAGGTCGCATTTGGCCGCATGTGGCTTTCATGCATCATTGCCCGTCAACCGCTTTCATATTCCCCCGCATGGTCATTGGTTCCCTGCGGCCATCCCGGCCGCGGTGCGCATGAGCCGGATCCCGCGCCTGATCGGCTATGGCTTCATGGCCGCCGCGGCGCTGCTCGCGGCCGTGATGAAGAAGGAAGGCGTCGAGACGATCGGCCCGCTGCCCGCGGTCGCGGTCGCGCTCTTTCTCGGCATGATCGGGGTGATGCTGGTGTTCACCGACCTGATGGTGCGCGGGCTTTACGCGCAGGTCGATGCGGCGAAGCGGCGCGAGGAAGAGGGCGGCGACTGATCCCTTTTCGTTCGACACCCCATGTGCTTGGCAGTATGACGGCGCGATGACCGATCGTCCGCATACGCCGCTGCTCGACACGGTGGATGTCCCCGCCGACCTCCGCA
>NZ_JAEMQX010000202.1 GCF_016463645.1 Sphingopyxis sp.
TGTTGAGCACCGCGTTGAAATCGGGGCCGCGCGGCGGCTTGCCGAATTCGCTGATGTCGGCGCCCGCGATGAAGGTCGCGCCGGCGCAGCGCAGCACGATCGCCTTGACGCTGTCATCGGCGAGCGCGGCGCCGAACTGATCCTCGAGCCCCTGCCGGACGTGCCAGCTCAGCGCGTTGACGGGCGGATTGTTGACGATGATGACGGCGACGTCGCCGTCCTTTTCCATCGTGACGCTAACGGGGGTGTCTTCGGACATGGGAGAACTCCTTGGTCTGGATGTCAGTCGTCGATGGCGGCGTGGACAAGCGTCTTGACCTCGCGCCGCACGGGATAGGTGGAGGAGGGCATGAGCTGGGTCATGAACACCATGCAGATTTCTTCGACCGGATCGACGAAGAAGCCGGTCGAGAACATGCCGCCCCAGTAGAAATCGCCCGCCGAGCCGGGAATGCCCGCGCGCGCGGGGTCGAGCGTGACCGCGAAGCCGAGCCCGAATCCGACCCCGGCATTCTCGTCCTCGCTGAAGATACCGACGCTGTGCTGCGTGAGGTCGCCGCCGCCGGGAAGGTGGTTCGAGGTCATCAGATCGAGCGTCTTGCGGCTGACGATACGCGTATCGCCGAGCTTGCCGCCGCCGAGCAGCATCAGGCAGAAGCGGTGATAATCGTCGAGCGTCGAGGCGAGCCCGCCGCCGCCCGAATGGAAACTGCGATCCTTCGCCCAGCGGCTGCGCGCGCCTTCGTCGAAGCCCTGCATCCTGTCCTTGGGGTGGAAGGCATAGGCGTCGGTCAGCCGGTGCTGCTGCCCGGCGGGCACCTTGAAGCCTGTATCGACCATGCCGAGCGGGCCGAAGATGCGCTCCTGCAACACCTGCGCGAAGGGTTTGCCCTCGATGCGTTCGATCACCGCGCCGAGCACGTCGGTCGCCATCGAATAATTCCAGTGCGCGCCGGGGTCGAACTGCAGCGGGATCTTCGCGAGGTCGGCGATGAAGCTGTCCATCGTGTAATCGGCGTCGAAATCGTCGATCCGCGCCTTGCGGTACGCCGCGTCGACCGGCGTGCGCTCCTGAAAGCCATAGGTGAGGCCGGCGGTATGCCGCAGCAGATCGACCATGCGGATCGGCTGCGTCGGCGGGCGGGTCAGGAAGGGGACGTTGCCGCCCCCCGCGACGAACACGCCAGTATCCCCGAACTCGGGGCAAAATTTGACGAGCGGATCGGACAGCGCGACCTTGCCTTCCTCGACAAGCATCATGAAGGCGATGCTGGTGACCGGCTTGGTCATGCTAGCGATGCGGAAGATCGCATCGTCCTTCAGCGCCTCGCCGGGCCGGCTCTCGCCGATGCACGAGCGATGCGCGATCTCGCCGCGCCGCGACACCAGGGTCGCGGCGTGCGGCAGGCGGCCGGTGTCGACATATTTGGCGGCGAGGAAGGCCGGGATGCGGTCAAGGCGCTTGGTATCGAACCCGTGGCTCACGAAATGCGAACTCCTTCAAGGATGGCGGCGGCCTCGGCGAGCAGCGCCGGGTCGATGGTCATGTCGGCCGCCCTGGCGGTTTCGCGCAGCTGCTCGGGACGGCTCGCGCCGACGATCGCGCTCGTGATGCCCGGCTGCGCGAGCACCCAGGCGATCGCGAGCTGCGCCAGCGAGCATCCCGCCTTGTCGGCGACCGACTTCAGGCTCTGCACCGCTTCGAGTACCGGATCGGTCAGGAATTGCTGCATGAAATGCGCGTCGTCGCCCGTGGCGCGGCTCCCCGCGGGCAGCGCGGCGCCGGGCAGATATTTGCCGCTGAGCACGCCCTGCGCGAGCGGCGACCAGACGATCTGGCCGATGCCGTTCGCGATGCTGACCGGGATCACTTTCGCTTCGGCGCGGCGATAGAGCAGGCTGTATTGCGGCTGGCTCGACACGAATTTGACCGCTGGTGGGGCAAGCGCGAGTGCCGCCTCGATCTGCTCGGGCGACCATTCGGAAAAGCCGATCGCGCGAGCCTTGCCGCTGCGCACGACTTCGGAGAGTGCTTCCATCGTTTCTTCGAGCGGCGTTTCCGCGTCGTAACGATGGCATTGATAGAGGTCGACATAGTCGGTCTTGAGCCGCGTCAGGCTCGCATCGATCTGTTTGGCGACCTGTGCCGCCGACAGGCCGCGATCGCTCTCGGTCATCGGGAAGAAAAGCTTGGTCGCGAGCACATAGGAATCGCGCGCGCGGTCCTTGAGCACTTCGCCGAGAAAAGACTCGGCCGCGCCGCGGCCATAGATGTTCGCGGTGTCGATGAAGTTGATACCGGCATCGAACGCCGCATCGACGCACGCGCGCCCTGCGCTGTCATCCACCCCCGCGCCATAGGTCAACCAGCTGCCGAGGCAGATGGTCGAAACGCTGATGCCGCTGTCGCCTAGGTCACGATATTGCATGGGCTTGCTCCGTCAGTGCGAGGTCTGGCCCAGCAGCTGACGCGTCACCGGATGCGAACTGGTGAGCCCGCCATCGACCGCGATTGCCTGACCATTGACGTAACTTGCCTGGTCGCTTGCGAGGAAAAGCGCAACATTGGCGAGCTCCTCGGGCTGCGCGGCGCGGCGCAAGGGATTGAGCTGGCCAAGCTTGTGCGTGACTTCCTTCGCGCGTGCATAGTCGAATGTCGGCTTGGTCATCCCCGTTTCGGTGAGGCCGGGGCAGACGGCATTGACGCGCACGCCGCTCGTCGACAGCTGCTGCGCCGCGACTTTCGCAAGATTGATCACCCCCGCCTTCGACGCCGAATAGGCGCCCGGACCCGCGCCCGAATTGATCCCCGCGACGCTCGCGGTCAGGACGATCGCGCCGCCGCGGCCCTGATCGACCATCGCCTTGCCGGCATGTTTCACCATCAGCGCGGGACCGATCAGGTTGACGCGCAAGGTCTCGGCCCAAGCGGCGGGGTCGAAATCGAAGATGCCGCCCATGTCGCCGATGATTCCGGCGTTGGCGAACGCGACGTCGAGCCCGCCGAAATTCTCCTTCGCCGCCGCAACGAGCGACGCGACATCGGCCTCGACGCCCGCATCGATTTCGAGCGCAACGGCTTCGCCGCCCGCATCCTTCACCATCTGTGCGGTCTCGTGCACCGCGGCCGTCTTGTCGCCGATGACGAGCTTCGCCCCCTCGGCGGCGAAGCGCAACGCGCTCGCGCGGCCGATACCCGAACCGGCGCCGGTGATGATCGCGATCTTGCCGTCCAGTGCACCCATCATGCGCCTCCCGAAATCGTGGCTCCGCCATCGCAGACGATGGTCTGGCCGGTGGTGAATGCTCCCGCCCTGCTGGCTAGGAAGACCGCGGCGCCCGCGATCTCGTGCGGCTCGCCGATGCGCTTCAGCGTCGAGGCGGCGGTCGATCGTTTGAGGTTTTCCTCATTTTCCCACAGGGCGCGCGCCATGTCGGTGCGCACCAGCCCCGGCGCGATGCAGTTGACGCGCACGCCGCGCGGTCCGAATTCGACCGAGAAATTGCGCGCGACCTGCATGTCGGCGGCTTTCGAGATCCCGTAGGCGCCGATGATCGGCGATCCTTTCAGCCCGCCGATCGAACTGATGATGATGATCGACCCTTCGCCGCGCTCGAGCATCTCGGGCGCGACCATGCTGATCAACCAGTGATTGGACAGGATATTATTGTCCATGATCTTGCGGAACTGGTCGTCGCTGATCCCGAGCCCGGGGCCGTAATAGGGGTTCGACGCGGCGTTGCAGACGAGCGTGGTGATCTTGCCGAAGACGCGGCGCGTCTCGGCAACGAGTATCTCGAGCTCTTCCTTCGACGAGATGTTGGCACGCACAGGAAGCGCGGTGCCTTCGCCGAAGCGCGCGTTGATCTCGGCGGCGGTTTCCTCGCACGCGTCGGCCTTGCGGCTCGAAATCACGACCTTGGCGCCCTGTTCGGCCATCGCTTCGGCCGTCGCCTTGCCGATGCCGCGCGACGATCCGGTGATCAGTGCCACCTGGCCACCCATGTCGAACAGACTCATGCGCCGGCCTTCCGTGCAAAATCCCACGCTTTCTGGGCAAGCGGCAGGACGCGTTCGGACATCGCTTTCGCATGCGCGGAGGAAGCGGTGCCGTCGATGACGCGCTTCTTGATTCCCTGCATGATCCCCGCGAGGCGGAAGAAATTATAGGCGAAATACCAGTTCATGTCGGGCACGCCGTCGCGGCCGGTCGCCGCGCAATAGCGTTCGACGACCTCGTCGAGTTCGGGAATGCCGAGTTGCTTGCGGTCGAGGTCCATCACCCCCGAACGCCCGCCATTTTCGGTGACCCACGCCATCGCGACATAGGTGAAATCGGCGAGCGGATCGCCCAATGTCGACAGCTCCCAGTCGAGCACCGCGAGCACTTCGGG
>NZ_JAEMQX010000203.1 GCF_016463645.1 Sphingopyxis sp.
GACCAGCTGGTTGATCGTGGGCATGAATGCTTCACCTTTAAATGTCCGCCCATCAAAGCGAACGGTTACTGTACCGCGGTGGATGAAGCTCCGGCCGCTGGCCCGCCGAAAATGGCGGAAAACGGCCGACCTGATAACAGCAAAAGACCCCGGCGGATCGCAATGATCTTCCGGAGGCTCCATCCGCGCCAGCAATGTTCAAGCGCTGTTGCAACTGAAAGAGGCGGCAAACCGCCCTTTTCGGTCGAGCGGGCCCCTAGACCCGATTTCCCCCATGGTCAAGAGGGCGGGTCAGGGGCGGGCAATATTGTTGCGCCGGGCAGGGCGGGCTATCGGTCGCTTATGGTTGCCGTCCGCCACGCCAGCTTCGCCCCGCATGTCGCGCCCGATACGCGTCTGCTGATATTGGGAAGTCTCCCCGGCGCCCGTTCGCTCGCCGAGCGGCAATATTACGCCCACCCGACGAACCAGTTCTGGCGCCTGCTCGGCGAGGTGATCGACCGGCAGCTTGCAAACATGCCCTATGAGGAGAGGCTGGCCGTGCTTCGTGGTGCGAAGGTCGGGCTGTGGGACGTGATACGCAGCGCCGAGCGTCGCACAAGCAGCGACAGCCTTATCCGCGAAGCCGAAGCGCACGACCTCGCGGCGCTGGTCGCCGTACTGCCCGACCTGCGGATGATCGCCTTCAACGGCGGCAAGGCTGCGGCGATCGGGCGAAAGCAGCTGCCGGTTCTCGATGGAGTCGGAGTCGTCGACCTGCCGTCGAGCAGCGCCGCGCACACGATCGGCTTCGCCGCGAAGCGCGACCGCTGGCTGGCGCTGCGCGACGCGCTCTGATCATTCGACGACGTTCCCGCGCGCCATCACGAAATCGACCTGCTTCAGCACCCGCACGTCGGCGACCGGATCGCTCGCGACCGCGATGATGTCGGCGCTCTTGCCGGGCGCGATGGTACCGATCTGGTCCGACAGGCCGAGCAGGTCGGCGGCGTTGACCGTCGCGGCCTTCAAGGCCTCGACAGGGGTCATGCCATGCTGGACCATCAGCTCGAACTCGTCGGCGTTGCGGCCATGCTTCGAAACGCCGGCATCGGTGCCGAAGGCAATGCGCACGCCCTTGGGCACCAGCTGTTCGAGGCTCTTGCCGGTGATCGAAATGCGCCACCGGATCTTCGCGAGCACGTCGGGTTCATAAGCGTTGGCGTTCGCGGCGATACGTTCCTTATAGCCATTCACGGTCGAGAGCGTCGGGACATACCAGGCCTTCGACTTCGCCCATGCGGCGATCGTCGCATCGTCGAGGATCGTGCCGTGCTCGACCGAATCGACGCCGGCGGCCAGCGCAAGGCGGATGCCGTCGGCGCCGTGCGCGTGCACCGCGACCTTCTTGCCGAACATGTGCGCGGTATCGACGATCGCTTGCGCCTCGTCGTCGAACATCTGCTTGCCGAGCCCGGCGCCGATCCGGCTGTTCACACCGCCGGTCGAGGCGAATTTGATCACATCGGCGCCGCGCCCGATCTGGAGCCGCACCGCGCGGCGGCAATCGTCGGCGCCGTTGCAGGTGTTGCCCGCGCCTGCGAAGAAAGGCCGAAGCTCGTCGCGATAGCCGAGCGAGCCGTCCATATGCCCCGCGCTGCCCGAAATGCTGTTCCCGGCGTCGACGATCCGCGGCCCCTGTACCTTGCCGGCGAGGATCGCATCCCTGAGGGCAAGCGTCGCGCCGTCGCCGTCGCCGAGGTTTCGCACCGTTGTGAAGCCGGCGCGAAGCGTCTTCATCCCGTTCGCCTCGGCATTGAAGGCCTGCGCTGCGGGGCTGAGCGTGATCTCCTCGAGCTGCCCCGCGATGCCGCCGGCGTCGCTCGTCAGATGGACGTGGCTGTCGATGAGGCCGGGGAGAATATATTTATCCTTGAGGTCGATCAGCGTCGCGCCGGGCTCGGCGGGCTGATAGCCGTCGGCGATGCTCAGGATCTTGCCATTCTCGACGACGATCGTCGATGCACCGCGGACGGGCTTGCCCGGCTCGGCGAGCAATTGACCCGCGTGGATGAAGATACGCGCGGGGACCTGGGCGGCGAGCGGCATCGCGAGCATCGCGCCGGCGAGCGCAAACGGAAGGACATGAATCGGCTTCATTTCTGCATCCCCTGTTTCAAGTTTGGGAGCGTTAAAGCCGATCAGAAGCCCAGCGTAAAGCGGAGCGCCGCGCCCTTGTCGTCGGGTATCGCGGCGATATGGCCGGGGTCGCGTCGCCACCATGTGTTGGCGATCAGGTCGCCGCCGAAAAGCGACATCGCATAACTGGCCTCGACGACCAGTTCGCGGCCGGTCGGCGCCAGATTATAGGTACGGCGCGCAAAGTCGGCCGTCCGCGTTTCATAATCATAGGCGATGGGCAGCGTCAGATCGATACCGCCGCTGGCGACGCGGAGCGGCTGGGCCAAGCGGAGCGCGGCGCGGTCGCCGGATTGCACCAGATTCGCCTTAGCGACATCGAAGGAGAAGGCGGTCGACCGGAGTGCGCCGCCCGCGACGAGACCGTGCGCTTCGGGCTTTGTCCATATCTGTCGCCATGCGGCGGCAATTTGCCAATCATCGCGCATATCGAGGGTGATGCCGGCGTCGCCGACGAGGCTGGTCGCGCCGCCCGCGCCGAAGACGGCGCCAAGACGGGCACCGAGGAGGCTGTCCGATTCGCGCAGCCAGCTCGCGCCGAGCGCGGCGCGGACGGGGCCGAAGCGGCCGTCCCACGCGGCGCCGACACGCTGGTAGCGGCTGTCGCCGCCCGGACGGTAGCGGAGCAGGGGATCGTCCTGCCAGCGCGAGCCCGAAATCAGACCATTCTCCAGAATTATATTAACATACTGATTATAATATATATTATGGCGAATTATCGTGCCGATACCGGGGCTGGCGGCGAAGCCCAGCCCCTCGTGGGCGGCGTCGCCGATGAGCATCGCGTTGCCGCTGTCGCCGCGTTCGCCCGCGAGCAGACCGCCGGTGCCGCGCCCGGCAGCGAAGCCGACGCGCGTGCGCGCATCGAGGCGCGTCATCACCGAGGCGGCGAGCGTGCGCGCGCGCTGCGCATCGTGAAAGGAAAGGCCCGCGAGCGCGTCGGTGCCTCCCGTGCCCGGCGCGGTGACGAGCGAAAGCGCGAGCGACGAACTCGCGGCGCTTTGCTGGCGTATCAGCCCGCCGATCGCGCCCGACAGTTTGAAGTCGGGACGCCGCGACGCGAGCGCGCCGCCGAAATCGACGTTGAAGGCGCGGCCGAAGCCGTCGGTGACGAGACCCATGGTTCCGGCACCGCCGGCATCGCCCATCGGCCCGCCGAGGACGCCGAGCGGCGCATCGAGCGCGACCGCGGTCGAGGTGCCCGCGAGCGTCGTCGCGCCCATCGGCTGAAAGGCGCGTGCGATATCGAGAATGCCCTGACCGAAGACGGCATCGTCGCCCGCCACACCCGCATCGCGCGCCGACTGATAGAGAAGCGAGACGATCTGCTGGCTGGTGAGGTTCGGGAAGGCCTGCGCGATCAGCGCGACCGCACCCGCGACCTGCGGCGCCGCGAAGCTGGTGCCGTTCAGCACGAAGACGAAATTGCCCTCGGTCTCGATCGCGCCATTTTCATAGGCGCAGCACACACCCTCGCCGAGCGCGGTCAGATAGGAACCGGCATAACCGCCGGCGCGGTTGCTGAACCCCGAGATCACGCCGCGGTCGTTGACCGACCCGGTGATGACGACGAGCCCGCCGCCGGCATCGCGAAGCCCCTGCGCGAAGCGCTCGGGATTGTTCGGGTCGTTGCCGTTCGCCGTCGTGTCGCCCTCGTTGCCCGCCGAGACGATCACGATGATCCCCGCCGCGGTCGCGCGCGACACCGCGGCGCGCAAGGTCGCTCCCGGCGGATCCTCGCCGCCGAGCGAGATATTGACGACGCGCGCGCCCGCGCTGACCGCGCGGTCGAGCCCCGCCGCGATCGCGGTTTCGGGAAAGCGGCAGCCGCTTTCGTCGTTCGCCGGATCCTCGGTCGCGCAGCTTCCCGGCCGGTCGGCACGAAGCACGAGCAGATTGGCGTTGAAGGCGATGCCGAAGGTGCCGGCGTCGTTCTTTCCGCCGAGCAGCACCTGCGCGACGTTCGTGCCATGCGTTCCCTCGCCGTTGATCCCTCGCGACCCGGCGAGGTCGGCCGATTGCGACGAGATGCGCCCGGCGAATTCGGGGCTGTCCTGATCGATGCCGTCGTCGATGACACCCGCCAGGACGCCCTGCCCGGTCGCGCCCGCCTGATAGGCGGTGATCGCGCCGTGGAAATTGACCCCGTCGGACATGCGCGTTTCGGCGGTGTTGAAATTGCCCG
>NZ_JAEMQX010000204.1 GCF_016463645.1 Sphingopyxis sp.
GCATGTACGACCGCAGACCGGCATCGACGGCCTGGTCCATTGCGTTCGCGCCGGCGCCAAAACCGGACGCCGCCATATTGGGGTCGTTCCAATTCGCCATTTTTCATCTCCATAACCGGCCAGCCCATACCGGCCGTGAGCAGCAATATCGGGGGTTTGCCCTCCTGTTTCAAGCGAAACCGGACATCGGCAATATTCCGGCAATATTATTCCGCTGCCGTGAAGTTAGGAATCGCGGTTCCGGACGTCGCCGCCTATGCTGTCCGCATGTCCACGCACCGCCTGTTCATCGCGCTGCGCCCGCCGCGTCCGATCCGCGAAATCCTGGTCACCACGATGCACGGCATTTCGGGCGCGCGCTGGCAGAGCGACGAGCAATTGCACTTGACCCTTCGCTTTATCGGCGAGGTCGACCATCATCAGGCGGAGGATATCGCGGCGGCGCTCGGCGCCCTCTACGCCCGCGCGCTCCTTGCGAGGATCGCCGGCGTGAGCCTGTTCGAGCGGCAGGGCCGTCCGCACATGGTCTGGGCCGGCGTCGAGCCCCACGAACCGCTCGCCGCGCTTCACCGCAAGGTCGAGCAACTGCTCGCGCGCGTCGGCGTCGCGCCCGAAACGCGTAGTTTCATGCCGCATATCACCCTCGCGCGGTTGAATCGCGGGTCGGGGCCCGTCGCCCCTTTTCTGGCGCGGAACAGCGACCTCGCGACCCCCGCCTTCGCGTTCGGCCATGTCACGCTTTACGAAAGCGAGATGGGCCATGGCGGCTCGCGCTATCATCCCGTTGCGCGCTATCCCCTCGATGGCGAAAATTCGGCGACCAGCGCCGCCGCGACCGCGTCGACATCGTTCCACGTCACCGAAAAGCCGCCGTCCTCGCCATAATAGGGATCGGCAACGCCCTGTCCGCCGCGGCCGGGGAGCAGATCGAGCATCAACCGGAGTTCGGCGGTGGCGTCGGCCGGCCGGATCGCCAATGCGTCGCGCAGATTGCTTTCGTCGGCGGCGAGGATCAGGTCGAAATCATGGAAATCGCGCCGCGACAATTGGCGGGCGCGGAGATCCGAGATGTCGATGCCGCGGCGGCGCGCCTCGGCCTGCGCACGCCGGTCGGGCGGATGACCGACGTGCCAGTCTCCGGTGCCCGCCGAATCGAGCGTGGCGTCGATGCCGGCGCGTGCGAATGCCGCGCGCGCGGCGCCCTCGGCGAGGGGCGAGCGGCAGATGTTGCCGAGGCAGAGGAAGAGGATCGCGGGCTTCGCATTTTCTCGATCGTCGCGCATATCGGCCCTGTCTCCCCCCAAAGTTGAACCGACTTTCAACTTGCGCCCGGCCCCGGCTCTGCTAGCCATGCGGAACAAGATAGAGGGTCAGGGAGAGGGTTGCCAGATGGCCGATACCGCCAGCGAGAATGTCATGCCCGGCGCGCCGGCGTCCGCCGAACCGAAAGCCACCGGTTACAGCTGGTATGTGCTGTCGGTGCTGGTGATCGTCTATATCCTCAATTTCATCGACCGGCAGATCATCAGCATCCTCGCGGTCGACATCAAGGCCGACCTCGGCCTGTCCGACGGCGACATGGGCTTCCTCGGCGGCGCCGCCTTCGCGGTCTTCTATGCGCTGTTCGGCATCCCGCTCGGCCGCCTCGCCGACAACTGGAGCCGCGTCAGACTGCTGTCGATCGGCCTGACCCTGTGGTCGGCGATGACCGCGCTGTCGGGTTTCGCATACAACCAGACCAGCCTGACGCTCGCGCGCATGGGGGTCGGCGTCGGCGAGGCGACCGCGAGCCCGACCGCCTATTCGCTGATCTCCGACTATTTCCCCAAGCGGCAGAAGGCGACCGCGCTCGCCATCTATTCGTCGGGGCTCTACCTCGGCGGCGGCGTGTCGCTGTTCATCGGCGCGCTGATCGTCGAGGCGTGGAACAAGGCGTACCCGGCCGGCGGGCCGATGGGGCTCGTCGGATGGCAGGCGGCCTTCCTCGCGGTCGGCATCCCCGGCCTGCTGCTCGCGCTGTGGGTCGCGAGCCTGCGCGAACCGGTGCGCGGCGCGATGGACGGAACACCGAGCGCAAGTTCGCCGACGCCGTTCCGGGAATTCTTCAAGGATCTGGTGATGATCGTCCCGCCCCTCACGCTGATCGGCGCGCTGTTGCGCGGTCCCGGGGCGCTGGTCGTCAACATCGTCGTCGCCGCGGTGATCGCCGCCTTCGCATGGTGGATGATCGGGCTGACGGGCAATTTCGCGCAATGGTCGGCGGTCGGGCTCGGCTATTATGCGGTCTTTTCCTGGGCGAGCGCGCTGCGGGCGAACGATCCCGCGACCTTCCGCCTGATCTGGGGCACCCCCGCCTTCATCTGCACGACGCTGGGCTATGGCCTCGTCGCGCTCGCCGCCTACGGGCTCGCCTTCTGGTCGGCGCCCTATGCCGAGATCGTGCTGGGGCTGCCGAAGCAGGAGCTGGCCTTCATCCTCGGCGCGAACGGCGCGGTGGCCGGTTTCGTCGGCGTGATCGTCGGCGGCCGCGTCGCCGACGCGCTGCACGCGAAAAATCCGGCGGGCCGCATCCTGATGATCATTTTCGGCGTCGTCGCGCCGATCGTCCCGATCTGGATCGGCTACACGACCGGAAATTCGACGCTCTTCTATGCCATGAACTTCCTCGCCGGCATGCTGGGTGCCGCCGCGCTCGGCGCCGCCGCGGCGACGACGCAGGATCTGGTGCTGCCGCGGATGCGCGGCACCGCAACGGCCGCCTTCTTCCTCGGCACCACGCTGGTCGGCCTGTCGTTCGGCCCCTATATGGTCGGGCAGATTTCGGACCTCGCCGGCACGATGGTGGACGGCAAGCCGGTCGGCGACCTGCGCACCGGCATCCTGTCGCTGATCGGCGTCGCGCCGATCGCGCTCGCGCTGCTGATCCATGCCTATCGCGCGGTGCCCGGGGCCGAGGCGACGATCGCCGAGCGCGCGGCCGAAGCCTGACCGGCCGGAAGAAATTCCCTCCCCCGACCGGCGAGGCGTTATTCGCTACCGCGAACGATCACGCCGCAGGCGACGCGCCCGCCGCTGTTGCCGCTGGGGTCGGTCTTGTAGTCGTCGGGACCGGCGTGGATGACGAAGGCGGCGCCGTCGGCGTCGAGCAGCCCGCCGTCGCCCTCGAACCGCGAGCCGACGAGACGCAGCGTCGCACGGCCGATCTGGTCGGGCTCGATCACGAGATTGGGCAGGTCGCCATGATGCGCCCCCATCGGATTGTCGCGGCCATGCTGGACGCCGGTCGGGTTCCAGTGCGGACCCGCGCTCGCGAAATCGGGCGCGGTGCAGGTGCCGACGGCGTGAACATGCATGCCGTAAGTGCCCGGCGCGAAGCCGCGCGCGACGAGTTCGATGCGCAGACCCGTGGTGTCGCGGTAAATGTCGGCGCGGCCGCGGTCGGCGCCCTTGTTGTCGTATAGCTGCGCATGGGCATCGGCCGGCGGCAGCGTGCTGGTCGCCTTCTTGCCCATCCCCGCGCAGCCGGCGAGCGCGAGCGCGCCGACGAGGACGGCCCCCTGGGCCATGATCTGTTTGCGCCGCGAACCCATCGTCATCCTGCTGCTCCCTTTATCCGGACTGGAATCAGAACGTCGTCACATCGCGTTTCGATCCCGGTTCGTCGACGATGCCCGCAATTGGCGCCGGTTCCAAGGGGATAAGTCGGCATGGGTCATCATTCATTCGGCAAATGTCCGGATTGGAGCGGGTCGGTTGCGCGCAACAGGTCGTGGCCGGACAGACGATTCCACCATCTTTGCAGGACGGCAAGACGCGCAAGCGCAGCCCTTCCTTCCTCGACACGCACGAAATAGTCGATCATCGGCGCAAGATGCCAGTCGGCGAGCGTGACATGCCGGGCGGACGGGATCGCACCCTCCGCCGCGATTTTGTCGAGGAAAGACTGACGGGCCGACGGCAGCTACCGGTCGAAAGCCGTCGTTGATGGGGGTGCGCAGACCCGGCCCTTCACCGTCGAAGCCGCTACGAAAAAAGGGGCCGCGAATTGCTTCGCGGCCCCCTGTTTCGCCTGACGGCCCTGATCGAAGGATCAGAAGACGCGGGCGTATTGCTCGTTGCCGACGAAGCCCAGCTTGCCGACGCCGCTGCGCTTGATCACCGCCATCACATTGTCGACGACGATATAGCGGGCATAGGGGTCGGGCTGAACCTGCAGTTCGGGCTCGACCGGCAGCGCCTTGGTCTGTTCCAGATACTGCGCGAGCTGCGCGAGGTCGACCGGCGTCCCGTTCCAGGTGATCGTCCCGGCGGGATCGATCATCACCTTGTTCTTTTCGGGGTCGACATTGCTCTGG
>NZ_JAEMQX010000205.1 GCF_016463645.1 Sphingopyxis sp.
ACGCCGCTGCTCGACACGGTGGATGTCCCCGCCGACCTCCGCAAGCTGAAGCCCGAAGACCTCCGCCAGTTCGCCGACGAGCTGCGCGCCGAGATGATCTCGGCCGTCGGCACGACGGGCGGCCATCTCGGTTCCGGCCTCGGCGTCGTCGAACTGACGACCGCGCTCCATTATGTGTTCGACACGCCGCGCGACAAGATCGTGTGGGACGTCGGCCACCAATGCTATCCGCACAAGATCATCACCGGGCGCCGCGACCGCATCCGGACGTTGCGGGCCGGCGGCGGGCTGTCGGGCTTCACCAAGCGCAGCGAGAGCGAGTATGACCCGTTCGGCGCCGCGCACAGCTCGACCTCGATAAGCGCCGCATTGGGCTTCGCGATCGCGAACAAGCTGAAGGACGAACCCGGGCGCGCGATCGCGGTGATCGGCGACGGGTCGATGTCGGCGGGCATGGCCTATGAGGCGATGAACAATGCGCAGCAGGCGGGCAACCGCCTGATCGTGATCCTCAACGACAACGACATGTCGATCGCGCCGCCGGTCGGCGGGCTTTCGGCCTATCTCGCGAAGCTCGTGTCGTCGCGACCCTTCCTCGAACTGCGCGAGATCGCGCGGCGCTTCGCGCGCAAGCTGCCCGAGCCGCTCCACAAGGCGGCGAAGAAGACCGACGAATTCGCGCGCGGCATGGCGATGGGCGGGACGCTCTTCGAGGAATTGGGCTTCTATTATGTCGGGCCGATCGACGGCCACAATCTCGAACATCTGATCCCGGTGCTCGAGAATGTGCGCGACAGCGACCATGGTCCGGTGCTGATCCATGCGGTGACGGTGAAGGGCAAGGGCTATGCGCCTGCCGAGGCCGCCGCCGACAAATATCATGGCGTCCAGAAATTCGACGTCATCACGGGCGAGCAGGCGAAGGCGCCTCCCGGGCCGCCGCAGTACCAGAATGTCTTCGGCGAGACGCTCGCGAAGCTCGCCGAGACCGACAAGCGCATCGTCGCGATCACCGCGGCGATGCCGTCGGGAACCGGCGTCGACAAATTCGCGAAGGCGCATCCGGCAAGGGCCTTCGACGTCGGCATCGCCGAGCAGCATGCGGTGACCTTCGCGGCGGGGCTCGCGGCGCAGGGGATGCGGCCGTTCGCGGCGATCTATTCGACCTTCCTCCAGCGCGGCTACGACCAGGTCGTCCACGACGTGGCGATCCAGAACCTGCCGGTGCGCTTCGCGATCGACCGCGCCGGGCTCGTCGGCGCCGACGGCTCGACGCACGCGGGCTCGTTCGACGTCACCTATCTCGCGACGCTGCCGAACATGGTGGTGATGGCGGCGGCCGACGAGGCCGAGCTCGTCCATATGACCTATACCGCCGCCGAATATGACGCGGGGCCCATCGCCTTCCGCTATCCGCGCGGGGGCGGCACCGGCGTGCCGCTGCCCGACGTTCCGCAAAAGCTCGAGATCGGCAAGGGCCGCGTTGTCCGCGCGGGCAAGACCGTCGCGATCCTGTCGCTCGGCACACGGCTCGCCGAGGCGTTGAAGGCGGCGGACACGCTGGAGGCGAGGGGCCTGTCGACGAGCGTGATCGACCTGCGCTTCGCCAAGCCGCTCGACGAGGAACTGATCCGCAAGACGCTCGCGAGCCACGAGGTGTGCGTGACGATCGAGGAAGGCAGCGTCGGCGGCCTCGGCGCGCATGTGCTGACGCTTGCGAGCGACGAGGGGCTGATCGACGCGGGGCTGAAGCTCAGGACGATGCGCCTGCCCGACATGTTCCAGGATCAGGACAAGCCCGAACTGCAATATGATCAGGCCGGCCTCAACGCGCCGCAGATCGTCGATTGCGTCCTGAAGGCGCTGCGCCACAACAGTGCCGGGGTCGAAGAGGCGGGCGCACGGGCCTAGTCTGAATGCCGGCCGGGGCAGGGGGCGCGGCATGGACTTCCTGAAACTGATCCAGCAGCTCGACGAGCTTCTCTATGAGGTCATGTCGTGGCTGGTCTTCTATCCGGTGACGCTGTGGCGCGCGTTGCGTCATCCGCTCAGGATGATGGATTATTCGGACGCCGAACTCGGTGACCCGGCCGAGCGGCAATATACCGATACGCTGTCGCCGCCCCTGTTCCTGCTGCTGACGCTCGTGCTCAGCCACGCGCTCGAACTGTCGCTCGTCGGGCAGAGCGCGGTGGTGCTCGACAAGACGGGGCTTGGCGCGCTGGTCGACGATGATTCGACCTTCATCCTGATGCGCGTCGCCTTCTTCAGCATCTTTCCGCTGGTGATGGCGGCGCGGCTGGTTCGCGCGCGGCATGTGAAGATCGACCGCGCGCCGCTGAAGCCGCCCTTTTACAGCCAATGCTATGCCACCGCGCCCTTTGCGCTGATGGTCGGGCTGTCGTCGATCCTGATGCGGCTGGAGGCGGTCGAATGGAAGCTCGCGGGCCTCGTGCTGCTGGTCTTCGCGTTGCTGTGGTTCGGAACCTTGCAGATATTCTGGTTCGCGCAGCATCTGCGCGTCAGCCGCTGGCGCGCTGCGCTTCAGGCGTCACGCGCGATGGTCGAGGCGCTCGCCGGTTTTATCCTCGTTTCGCTGATATTCGCCTGATCGTCAGGCATCCTCGCGCGCCGGGTCGGCGACGTGCGCCGCCTCGATCGCGGCGCAGGTGAGGCATGTGGAGTTGTCGTGCGGGACGGGCGCGGGCGGGCTGTCGACCGCGACCGGAACGATCGTCGCTTGCGCGATCGCGCAGCGGCGCGGCTCCTCGCCGTCGCTTTCGGCCCAGACGTCGGCGCGTACGATCGCCTGCCGCTTGCCCGCCTTGATCACGCTGCCGCGGGCGCGCAGCCGGCTGCCCCGCGCGGGCGCGAGGAAGTTGATCGTATAGCTGCCCGTGACGACGTCGCCGACGACGCTTGATGCCGCCCATGCGCAGGCGTTGTCGGCCATCAGCCCGACGATCGCGCCATGGGCATAGCCGTGATGCTGCGTCATGTCGGGGCGCAGTGCGAGCAGCAGCTCTGATTCGCCGTCGAAACAGCGGAGCGGTTCGACGCCGAGAAAGGCGGTGAAGCCCGACGCCTCGACCGCGACGCGCTTCATATAGGCGACGGCTTCGTCGTTGCTGGCAAAGCGGTGTCCGCGCATGGGGAGAATCGATCCTGTTAGTCTGGGTTGCAGACATTGTCGCCGCTTGCGCCCCGTGGCGTCAAGTCTTAAATCCAGACTGATGAAGGATTATACGCCATCAAGGTCGCCGTGCGCGGTCGGCCGCGCGTCGCGCCTGCTCGGTGACCGCTGGGTTCTGTTGATCCTGCGCGAGGCGTTTCTGGGGTTCGACCGGTTCGAGGATTTTATCGCACGGCTCGACATTTCGCGCGCCGCGCTGACCTCGCGGCTCGGCTGGATGGTCGAGGCGGGGGTGCTCGAGCGCGTTCCGCCCGAGGGCAAGCGCGCCCTGTACCGGTTGACGCCCGCGGGGCAGGCGCTGCGCCCCACATATGACGCGATCAAGGCGTGGGGCGACGAATGGTTGCCGCGCCGGGCAAAGGAAAAGGGCCCGGGCGATGCCGGGCCGTCGGTCTATTAGAATGTCGGTCAGGGCGGGCCGGTGCGGCTCGGTTTCAGCGAGCCGAAACGGAATGCCTCATGCGCCGGGGATCGCCGCCTGCGCGTCGCGGCCGTCGCCTTCGGGCGCGGCGAGGATGTCGCGGACGACGAGGCCCTTGTCGACGACCTGCGTGTCGGGGCTGCCGACCTGGCTGCGGATGCCCGGGTCGGCGCGTGCGCCGTCGGCGCTGCCGATGATCTGCGTTTCGCTCGCGCTGCGCTGCGACGCGCCGCCGAAGAGCGCGCGCAGCGTCTGCTCGGCGGTCGATTCGCCGCCGGGGCGCGCGGTGCCGGGGGCCGGCGGGGTCAGCGCGAAATCGGGCGGTACGACGAGCGGCGCCTGACGCGACACCATCATCTCGTCGGGACGGTCGCGGCTGAACAGGCTGTTCGACCCGCAGGCCGACAGCGTCGTGGCAAGGATCGAGGCGGCCAAAATGGCGGTGGTCCGGTTCACTCTAAAATACTCCCAATGCGCCCCGTTTACTCGGCGGACGGCGTGGCGCCCGCGGCTGGGGCCTTTTCGCCCAAGAGCAGCGCGCGCGCAACCAGCAAAAGCACGCCGAGCGTGATGCACGCATCGGCGACGTTGAAGATCATGAAGGGGCGGAATTCGCCGATGTGCAGGTCGGCGAAATCGACGACATAGCCGAAGCGCACGCGGTCGACGATATTGCCGAGCGCGCCGCCGAGGATCATCGCGAGCGCGATCACGTCGCCCTTCGCCTG
>NZ_JAEMQX010000077.1 GCF_016463645.1 Sphingopyxis sp.
CCGCGGGGATGAGCCGCACCAAGGTCGAGATCAAGCGCGACTTCGACTATCTCGCGCGCCTGTGGGACGAGATCCGCGAGAATACGCTGGGCAGCTCGGCGCCGGCGCTGATCCATTCGGACAGCGACCTGGTGAAGCGCGCGATCCGCGATATCTATCACAAGGACATCGAGGAAGTGCTCGTCGAGGGCGACGAGGGCTACAAGGCGGCGAAGCAGTTCATGAAGCTGCTGATGCCCAGCCACGCCCGGCGCGTGAAGCAATATGCCGACCCGGTATCGCTCTATCAGCGCTACGGCGTCGAGGACCAGCTCGCCGGAATGCTCAATCCCGTCGTCCAGCTCAAATCGGGCGGCTATCTCGTGATCAACCCGACCGAGGCGCTGGTGTCGATCGACATCAACTCGGGCCGCTCGACCCGCGAGCATAATATCGAGCAGACCGCGCTCAGCACCAATCTGGAGGCGGCGGCCGAAATCGCGCGCCAGCTCCGCCTGCGCGACATGGCGGGCCTCGTCGTGATCGACTTCATCGACATGGATCATGGCTCGAACGTCCGCAAGGTCGAGCGCGCGATGAAGGACGCGCTGAAGAACGACCGCGCGCGCATCCAGGTCGGCCGCATCTCGGGCTTCGGGCTGATGGAGATGAGCCGTCAGCGCCTGCGCACCGGCGTGCTCGAAGCCTCGACGCGGCCCTGCCCGCATTGCGAGGGCACCGGCCTCGTCCGCACCGCCTCGTCGGCGGGCCTCAGCGCGCTGCGCCTGATCGAAGAGGAAGCCGCCCGCGGCAAGGGCAACAAGATCACCCTGCGCGCGAGCCAGGAAGCGACCTTCTATCTCCTCAACGAAAAGCGCCGCGAACTGCGCGAGATCGAGGAACTCTACGGCGTTATCGTCGAAATCCTGCCCGACGGCGAGACCGAGGGCGCGCGCATGGCGGTCGAGGTCAGCGGTCCGCCGCCGGTCGCGCGCCGCAGCTTCGCCCCGATCGCGCCGATCGAGGAGGATGACGACGAGGACTATCCCGAGGAGGAGGAAGAGGAGGCCGAGGAGGACGCCGCCGACGAGCGCCCCGTGCGTTCGCAGGACCGTGAGGAAGGCGAGGGTGACGGCGAGGGCCGCAAGCGCCGCCGCCGCCGCCGCCGCGGCCGCCGCGGCCGCCGCGACGAGGACGGCAGCGAAGGCGGTGATGCCACCGAAAACGGCGAGGAAGGCGAAGACGATGACGCCGCCGCGGCAGACGGCGAAGCTGACGCTGCGCCGGCCGAAGCCGTCGAGGCCGCTGCGGAAGCCGAGGCCGGGGACGCCGAGGCCGGGGAAGCCGAAGCCAAACCGCGCCGCCGCCGTGGCGGACGCGGCCGCAAGAAGGCCGAGGCCGAGGAAAATGCCGAGGACGTCGTAGCCGAAGAGGCGGCGCCGGTCGAAGCGGTCGAAGCGCCTGAACCGGTCGCCGGGGAAGCGCCTGCTGTCGAGGAAAAGCCGAAGCGCAAGCGCGCGCCGCGCAAGACCAAGGCCGCCGCAGCGGCCGAAGCCGAGGCTGCCGAAGCCGAAGCCGCCGAGGCGCCGGCCGTCGAGGCGCCCGTTGCCGAAGCGCCGGTCGAAGCCGAACCCGCCAAGCCCGCGCCGAAAAAGCGCGCGAGCCGGGCGAAGAAGGCCGTCGCCGCCGAAGCCGCGCCCGACGCGACGCGTGAGGCCGAGCCCGTCGCCGCCAATGGCGACGAGCAGGCCGAAGGTGCCGACGGCGAACCGCGCCGCGGCTGGTGGCAGCGGACGTTCGGTAACTGATCGGCCCGGCCGATCGGGCGGCACCCGATCGGCGGCGACCCGTCGCAGAAACTGCAAGCCGACCTTGCGTCCGCGCGTGCTGGACCCCAATAAACCTCCATGGCTTCACTCGGGGTTCAGGCGCGCGGCGCAAGAGAGGCGGGAATGACCGATTTCCCGCCGCAATCCGCGTCTGGGGCGCAAAGGCTGCGCCCGCTTCTCCGCATATTGCTGACCCTGCTCGCGATGGTCGCCGTCGCGGTGCGCCCGGCGGCGGCGCAGTCGATCCTGCGCGATGCCGAGACCGAGGCGCTGTTCCAGGACATGATGGACCCGCTGCTCGTCGCGGCAGGGCTCAAGCCGGGGCAGGTGCGCGTGCATCTGCTCGGCGACCGCAGCATCAACGCCTTTGTCGCGGGCAGCCAGGACATCTATGTCTTCAGCGGGCTGATCGAGGCCGCCGACAGCGCCGAAGAGGTGCAGGGCGTGCTCGCGCACGAACTCGGCCACGTGATGGGCGGCCATGCGATCCGCGTCAACGAGGGCGCCAGGACCGCGACGGGTATTTCGCTGCTCAGCCTGCTGCTCGGCGCCGCGGCGATCGCGGCGGGCGGCGGCGAGGCGGGCATGGGGATCATGATGGCGGGCCAGCAGGCCGCGCTCGGCAAGTTCCTCGCCTTCAGCCGCGTGCAGGAATCGACCGCCGACGCCGCGGGCGCGCAATATCTCTCGAAAGCGGGAATCAGCGGCCGCGGCAGCCTCGCCTTTTTCAAGAAGCTCCAGAATCTCGAGTTCCGTTACGGGATCAAGCAGGACGACGATCAGGCCTATGGCCGCACCCACCCGATGTCGGGCGACCGCATCCAGGCGCTGCGCGAAGTCTATGTGATCGATCCCGCATGGCAAAAGCCCGCCGATCCGAAGATCGAGGCGCGCTTCCAGCGGATCAAGGCGAAGCTGTCGGGCTATATCGCCGAGCCCGAGCGCACGCTGCGCAAATTCCCCGAAAGCAATACGACGATCCCGGCGCGCTATGCCCGCGCCTATGCCTGGCACAAGAGCGCCTATCCGCAAAAGGCGCTGACCGAAGTCGAGGGCCTGCTCGCGACGAGTCCGGACGACCCCTATTTTCTCGAGCTCGAGGGGCAGGTGCTGCTCGAATCGGGGCGACCGAAGGAGGCGATCCCCGCGCTGCGCAAGGCGGTCAGCCTGTCGCGCTCGCAGCCGCTGATCAGCGCGACATTGGGCCATGCGCTGATCGCGACCGAGGATCCCGCCAACTATGCCGAGGCCGAACAGGTGCTGAAGACCGCGGTCGCGCTCGACAACCAGAATCCCTTCGCCTGGTACCAGCTCGGCATCGTCTATGCGAACAAGGGCGATCAGGCGCGCGCGGCGCTCGCCTCGGCGGAGCGCTACAGCCTCGAGGGTGGACAGTCGGGGCTCGCGCTGCGTAATGCCGAAATGGCGATGCAGGGCCTGCCGCAAGGCTCGCCCGACTGGATCCGTGCACAGGATATTTCGCTCGTGGCTCGCGCCGAGGTGGAACGCGAGCGCAAACGGCGTTAGATTCAATCATGACAAAGCGGGGATCGCATCGCCAATATCGATGCGCAAGGGCAACAAGTGACTGACAATAAAGACGATTATTACCAGCCGTGGCTGCGCGACCCCGCGCCGACGTCCGGCATGGGCGCGCCGGAGCGCGACGAAGGATTGGCCAAGCCCAGGGACGAGCCCCCCGTCGGCATCGACCTGACGCGCTACAGCAAGCCCGAAAAGCCGCGCGGCGAGCCGCTGGTGAAGCCCGAGGCGATCAAGGCCGGCGCGGTGAACCTCTGGGGCCGGATCCGCGACGGCGCCGAAGCCTTTGCCGACTGGACGATCCGCGTCGGCGACCGTGCCGACATTCCCGCACGCGTCGAAGCGATGGAAATCCCTCGTCGTTCCCGCGAACTCGCGGCGAAGACTGGTGCACTGACCGCCCGCGCCGCGCGGGCAGCGGGGCGCGGCACTGCCCAAGCCGGACGTGCCGCAGCCAGGGCGAGCGGTGAAACCTGGGACAGGATGGCGCTCGGCGACAAGGCCCGGAAACTGTCGAGCGAAGCCGGCCGCGGGCTCGGCGAAGTCGCGGGCAAGACCAAAGCCGGGGTCGTCGACATCGCCAAGGCCAGCGGCGAAAGCATCCGCGACGGTATCGGCGACGCCGCGAGCAAGCTGCGCCCGGCGCCGCGCGAGGAATTGCCGCCGCCGCCGTCGGGCCTCGAGCAATTGCTCGCACGCGAGGAAGCCGAAGCGAAAGCCGCGGCGACGGCCGCCGCCGCGCCCGACCTGCCACTGTTCGCGGGCGACGCCGCGATCCCGGCGACGGCCAGGCCCGCGCCGGCAAGCGCGACGGCGATGGCGGAAGGCGACGACCGGTCGCCGATTGCCGCCCCGGCGAAAAGATCCACGGGCGCCAGGGCCATGTCGGCGCAGCGCCTGCCGCAAATCAGGGGGACGGGAATGGAAGGCGTTTCGACGCGCCCATGGGGTCTGGCGCTCGGCGGCCTGTTGCTGCTCGCGCTCGTCTTCTGGCTGGGCGGCCGTTTCGGCGGCGGGATGAGCAAGAGCGAGGTCGAGACGATCGTCGCCGATTATATCAAGGCGAACCCGCAGATCATTCCCGAGGCGCTCGAGGCGCAGCGCAATGGCGAAATCGCCAAGGCGATCGACGCGATCCGCCCCGCGCTCGAAAAACCCTATGCCGGTGCGTGGGCGGGCAACGCCGACGGCGACGTGACCCTCGTGGTCTTCACCGACTATGCCTGCGGCTTCTGCCGCGCGAGCGTGCCCGATGTCGACCGGTTGATCCGCGAGGACAAGAGGCTGAAGGTCGTGTTCCGCGAGTTGCCGATCATCGCGCCGCAAAGCCGCGATGCCGCGATCATGGCGCTCGCCGCGGCGCGGCAGGGCAAATATGACGCCTTCCACCACGCGATGTTCGCGACGGGCTCGCTCGACAAGGCGGCGATCGCCGCGGTCGCCGAAAAGGTCGGCGTCGTCACCGACGGCAGCGCCGATGCGACCGCGAACGAGGCGCTGTTCCAGCGCGAGCTCGACAGCAATCTCGCGATCGCGACCCAGCTGCAGCTCAACGCCACCCCGACGTGGATTGTCGGCAACCAGCTGTTCCAGGGCCAGATTGGCTACGACGGGCTCAAGCAGGCGGTCGCGAAAGCCCGCGCGGCGAAAAGCTGAGGCGGGCGCATTTGGCGACCGTCACGCTCGAACAGGCGCTCGCCAACGCCCGCCAGCTTCTGAACGGCCAGCCCGGCGCCGCGCTCGAACAGGCGCAGGCGATCATCGACGCGGTGCCGACGTCGGCGGCGGCGCATCGCCTCGCCGCGCATGCGCTGCGCGCGCTCGGTCGCGAAGAGGCCGCGCAGGCCGCATCGCTGGCGGCCGTTTCGGCGACGGTGCATGACGAGGCGATGGTGGGTGCCGCGCTCGCGCTCGCCGAAAACCGCCTGTCCGACGCCGAAGGTGCATTGCGCGGGCGCCTGCGCGAGGACGCGACCGACGTCGCGGCGATTCGGATGCTCGCGGAAGTCGCTGGACGGCTCGGACGCTATGAGGATGCCGAAAAGCTGCTGTCGCGCGCCTTGCAACTCGCGCCCGGGTTCGGCGCCGCGCGCGCCAATCTCGCCACCGTCTATTACAAGCAGAACCGCTTCGCCGAGGCAGCGGAGACGCTCGATGCCGTGCTCGGCGACGATCCGGGTAATCCCGCGCACGCGAACCTGCGCGCCGCCGCGCTCGGCCGCATCGGCGGCTATGACGAGGCGGTGGCGCTCTATGCGGAGCTGACGAACCGCTTCCCCGATCATGCCAGGCTCTGGATGAGCTATGGTCATATGCTGAAGACGGTGGGCCGGCAGGACGACAGCATAGCGGCCTATCGCCGCGCGCTCGCCGCCGACCCGAGGCTCGGCGAAATCTGGTGGAGCCTCGCGAACCTCAAGACGATCCGCTTCGACGTCGACGACCGCGCCGCGATGGAAGCGGAACTTGTCGCCGCTGACCCGAAAAATATGCCAGCGGCGCCTGGCGCCGCCGAGCCCGATGGCGAGGCGCGCGCCGACGACCGGCTGCACCTCCATTTCGCGCTCGGCAAGGCCTATGACGACGCCGCCGAATATGAACCGGCGTTTCGCCACTATGCCGCGGGCAACGCGATCCGCTCCGGACAGCTCGGTTATCGCGCCGCCGAAACCACCGCCGCGGTCGACGCGATCATCGCCGCCTGCACCCCCGAATTCTTCGCCGCGCGCGCCGGTGCGGGCGACCCCGCGCCCGACCCGATCTTCATCCTCGGCATGCCGCGCGCGGGATCGACGCTGATCGAACAGATCCTGAGTTGCCACTCGGCGATCGAGGGGACGATGGAGCTGCCCGATATCCCCGCGCTGGCGCTCGGCCTCGGCCGCGAGGCGAAGGGAGACGGCCGCCGCTGGATCGATGCGCTGGCCGGGGTTCCGCGCGGGCAGCTCGCCGAACTGGGTGCGGCCTTCCTCCGGCGCACGGCGGTGCAGCGCAAGACCGGCAAGCCCTTCTATATCGACAAGCTGCCGAACAACTGGCTCTACACTGCCTTCATCCGGCTGATCCTGCCGAATGCGAAGATCATCGACGCGCGGCGGCACCCGCTCGATTGCTGCTTTTCGAACTTCCGTCAGCATTTCGCCAAGGGACAGGCGTTCAGTTACGGCCTCGCCGACGTCGGCGGCTATTATCGCGATTATGTGCGGCTGATGACGCATATCGACGCGGTGCAGCCCGGCCGCGTCCACCGCGTGGTCCACGAAGCGTTGCTCGATGATCCCGAAGCCGAGGTGCGCGCGATGCTCGCCTTCCTCGAACAGCCGTATGAGGAGGCGTGCATGGCGTTCCACGCCAATGCGCGGGCGGTTCGTACCGCGTCGAGCGAACAGGTACGCCGCCCGATCAACCGCGATGGCGTCGGGCAGTGGCAACCCTATGAAAAATGGCTCGATCCGTTGAAGCGGGCGCTCGGCCCCGTCCTTCCCTCCTATCCCGGCGTGCCCTCCGCCTTCGGCTGATCCCGCCGCGACAAATCGTTGCCTTTCAGCAACAGCATCCGACATTTTCGACCAACAACCGCTGCGCTGCACAACAATGCTTGCGCTTGCGCCACGCCGCGTCATTCTCCGTCACATGACTGTCATTTGAGGGGGATCTCATGCGGAAGCTATCGGCAGCATTTACCAAAAGCAGCGCACTTCTTCTCGGCGGCACGATCCTGTGCACGTCGGGAACAGCACTCGCGCAGAACGCCAATACCAACGACGACCGCGACATCGTGGTGACCGCGTCGAAGCGCGAACAGAATCTGCAGGACGTGCCGCTCGCGATCACCGCGATCGGGACCGAACGGCTCGACGAACTGCAGGTCAAGGAATTCCAGGATGTCGTCAAATTCCTGCCTTCGGTGACGATCCAGACCGCGGCGCCGGGGTTCAGCCAGGTCTATTTCCGCGGCGTTGCGTCGGGGGAAAATGCGAACCACTCGGCCTCGCTGCCGACGGTCGGCACTTACCTGGACGAAATGCCGATCACGACGATCCAGGGCGCGCTCGACATTCACGCCTATGACCTTGCGCGCGTCGAGGCGCTCGCGGGGCCGCAGGGCACGCTCTATGGCGCCAGCTCGATGGCGGGCACGATCAAGCTCGTCACCAACCAGCCCGATACCAGCGGCACCTATGGCGAGGTCGGGGTCGAGCTCAACAATGTCGCGCACGGCGATTTCGGCGGGGTCGTCGAAGGCTTCATCAACGCCCCGCTGGGTGAGCGGGCCGCGCTGCGCCTCGTCGGCTGGTATCGCCACGATGCGGGCTATATCGACAATATCCCGGGCAGCCGCACCTATCCGATCAACATTCCGACCGACACCGATGGCGACGATGAGCCCGACACGCTCGTCAATGCCCCCGGCGACGACATCACCCAGACCAACGCCGGGCTGGTGAAGAAGAATTACAACGACGCCGACACCTATGGCGCGCGCCTCGCGCTCGGCATCGACCTCGACGACGACTGGACGCTGCGCCCGACGATCATGGGCCAGATCCAGAAAACCAACGGCAGCTTCGCGCAGGAACGCTCGACCGCGGTCACCCGCAAGCTGCAGACGGTCCAGTACAATCCCGAATCGTCGAAGGACAAATGGCTGCAGGCGGCGCTGACGATCGAGGGCAAGCTCGGCAACTGGGACCTCACCGTCACCGGCGGGCACCTGCGCCGCAAGACCGACGTCCAGAGCGACTATTCGGACTATGCCTATTTCTATGACGCGCTCTATGGCTCGGCCTACTACCTCAGGGACAATGCCGGCGACCAGATCAGCCCGAACCAGTATATCGAGGGCATCGACCGCTATCGGCGCAACTTCTTCGAGGCGCGCGTCGCGTCGCCCGCCGACGCGCGCATCCGCTTCATCGGCGGCCTCTTCTGGCAGCGGCAGAAGCATAATATCGAACAGCATTATGTCATCGACGACCTTGGCGACGACCTGCAGGTTCCGGGTACGGTCGACAATATCTGGCTGACCAAACAGATCCGCGTCGACCGCGACTATGCCGCGTTCGGCGAACTCAGCTTCGACATCACCGACAAGCTCACGCTGACCGGCGGCGGCCGCGTCTACAAATATGACAACAGCCTCGTCGGCTTCTTCGGCTACAACAATCCCGGTTTCAGCAGCAATCCGGTCTATGCGTGCCAGGGGCCGGCGGTCGTCGACGGGTCGCCCTGTACCAACCTCGACAAACGGACGAAGAAAACCGACTTCATCCACAAGCTGAACCTGACCTACAAGTTCAGCGACGATGCGCTCGTCTATGCGACCTGGTCGCGGGGTTTCCGCCCCGGCGGGATCAACCGGCGCGGGTCGCTGCCGCCCTATGGGTCGGACACGCTCGACAATTATGAAGTGGGCTGGAAGACAAGCTGGGGGCCGGTGCGCTTCAACGGCGCGATATACCAGCAGGACTGGAACGACATCCAGCTCTCCTTCCTCGGTCTCAACGGGCTCAGCGAAATCCGCAATGCGGGCGTCGCGCGCATTCGCGGCATCGAACTCGACCTCGGCTACCGGCAGGGCGGCTTCTCGATCAACGCGGGGATGAGCTATAACGACGCTGAAATCCGCCGCGACTTCTGCGCCATCGCCAATCCCGAGTTCGATTGCTCGATCGATGCCGACCTCGACGGAAGCGGCGCGATCGACGACAGCAGCGAAGTGAACGCGACGCTGGCGCCGAAGGGCACCAGCCTGCCCGTCACGCCGAAGTTCAAGGGCAATATCGTCGCGCGCTATGAATTCCCGGTCGGGGATCTCGGGGCGCATGTCCAGTTCGCGGTCAACCATATCGGCAAGAGGCGAAGCGATCTTCGCACGCTCGAAAACGGCATCAAGGGCATGTTCGACGCCTATACGACCGCCGATATCAGCGTGGGGGTGAAGGGCGAAAGCTGGAAGGCCGAGCTCTTCGCGACGAATCTGTTCGACAGCAACGGCACTATCAACGCCGGCGTCCAGTGCCTCGAAACCACCTGCGGCGATCCCGACGGGCTGACTGCGAACGGCGGCGTCTTCTATGACACGGTCGTTCGTCCGCGGCTGATCGGGATCAAGGTCAGCAAGGAATTCTGACCGGGTGCCCGATGGCATGACCAACAGCGAAAGGCCGGGCCAAAAGCTCGGCCTTTTGATGTGCATCGCACTCGGCATGGGCAACATGATCGGGTCGGGGGTGTTCCTGCTCCCACGCGATCTGGCGCCGCTCGGGTGGAACGCGATCATCGGCTGGCTCGTCTCGATCGCCGGCACGCTGTGCCTCGCGGTCGTCTTCGCGCGGCTGGCCCGCAGGCTCCCCGAAGGTTGTGCGGCCTTCACCTATGGCGCCGCCGCCTTCGGCCCGGGCACCGGCTTCATCGTCGCCTGGAGCTACTGGATCAGTTGCTGGACGGTGGTGGCGACACTGGCGGTCGCGGCAATCAGCAACATGTCGATCCTCATGCCCTGGCTCGCCGATGCAGGCGCCTTGTCCGCATGGATCGCGATCGGCTGCATCTGGTTCTTCACGCTCGTCAACCTGTTCGGTGTGCGCCGCGCCGGCGGGGCACAGCTACTGACGCTCGGACTGAAGCTGATCCCCGTGATCGGGGCGGTGCTCGTCGGCGTCTGGGCGCTCGGCACCGGCGCCGCGCCGCCGCCGACGATGGCGGGAACCGAGCCGGTCAGCCTCTCGGGCGTCAGCTCCGCGGCGACGCTGACGCTGTTCGCGCTGCTCGGCTTCGAAAGCGCCTGCGTCGTCAGCGACCGCGTCAGGGATCCCGAGCGGACGATCCCGCGCGCGACGGTGATCGCCGCGGCAGCCGTCGGCCTCCTCTACCTGCTCTCGTGCACGACGGTGACGCTGATGGTGCCGATCGAAACGCTGCACAGCTCGAACGCCGCCTATGCGACCTTTTTCGCGCGGCTCGTGAGCCCCGAGACGGGCGACGTGGTCGCGCTCTTCGCCGCGATCGCGGCGCTCGGGGCGCTCAACGGTTTCGTCCTGCTGCAGGGCGACATCCCCCGCGATCTCGCGCACCGGCGCCTGCTCCCCGCAGCCTTTGCGCGCGACAACAGGTTCGCCTCGCCCTGGATCACGCAGCTCGTATCGAGCGGGCTTGCGAGCGTCATCGTCTACGCCAATTATTCGCGCGGCCTCGCCGACCTCTTCGCCTTCATGGTCAAGGTCACGACCTCGACCGCGATCATCCTCTACATCGTCGGCTCGCTCGCGGCGCTGGTCCTCGAACGGCAAGGCACGATCAGGGTCTCGGCGGGCTTCGCCGCCGCGACGATCGCCGGCTTCGCCTATAGCTGCTGGGCCTTTTACGGCGCCGGGATAGAAGCCAGCCTGTGGAGCCTCGTCATGACCGCCGCAGGTCTGCCGATCTATTTTCTGATGCGCCGCTCAGCGCCACTTCGGCGCGAAGAAACCCCGGTCGCGTAGGACCACCTCGGCGGCATTATGCCCCGGCGCGCCGGTGACGCCACCGCCCGGATGCGTGCCCGCCCCGCACATGTAGAGCCCCTTCACCGGGCCGCGATAACCGCCGTTGCCGAGCACCGGCCGCGCCGCCCAGAGCTGGTCGAGGCTCATGTTGCCGTGCATGATGTCGCCGCCGACGAGCCCGAACTTGCGCTCGAGCCCCTTGGGCGAAAGGCGCGTCTGGGCGATGATGCTGGCGCGGAATCCCGGCGCATGTTTTTCGACCGTGTCGATGATGCAATCGGCCGCTGCCTCTTCCTCACCGTCCCAGTCGCGGCCATCGGGCAGCTCGGGCGCGAACTGCTGACAGAAGAGGCTCGCGACATGCTGCCCGGGAGGCGCGAGGCTGTCATCGACGGTCGACGGGATCAGCATCTCGACGATCGGCGCCTTCGACCAGCCATGCTGCTTCGCGTCGAGGAAGGCGCGGTCCATATAGTCGAGCGTCGGCGCGAGGATGATCCCCGACTGATGATGTTCGCCCGGTTCGGGAAGGCAAGTGAACTTCGGCAGTTCCGACAGCGCAACGTTCATGCGGAAGGTGCCACTGCCCGCCTTGAACCCCTTGATCCGGCGTTCGAAACCGGCGGGCAGGTCGCTTGCATCCATCATCCGTTCGTAGAGCAGCTTCGGCCCCACATTGGCGATCACGCGCGCCGCGGCGATTTCCTCGCCACCGACGAGCTTGACCCCGACCGCCTTGCCGCCATCGATGAGCACTTTCGCAACGGGGCTTTCGAGGCTGATCTCGACCCCCATGCCACGGCAGACCTTGGCCATGATCTCGGTGATCCGGCCCATGCCGCCGACGCTGTGGCCCCACGCGCCCTTCTTGCCGTTCACCTCGCCGAAGACGTGGTGGAGGAGGACATAGGCGCTGCCCGGGGTGTCGGGGCTGGCATAGTTGCCGACGACGGCGTCGAAGCCGAAGGCGGCCTTGACCGCTTCGCTCTCGAACCAGCTATCGAGCATCGTGCGCGCCGACTTGGTGAACAGGTCGAGCACATCGCGCTGCTGTTCGAGGCTGAGCCCCGCAAAGCGCCGCCCCTGCCGCGCGCCGTCGAGCAGCGTGCGCAGGCCCTCGCCGACATTCGGCGGCACGCGCAGCGCGAGGTCGCGGAGCAGTTCGGCGACATTTTCGAGCGCATCATAATATTGCGGCAACACCTCGGCATCGCGTGCGCTGAACTTGCGGAACTCGGCCTGCGTGCGTTCGAGCCCGCCGCCGAGTTTCAGATAGCCGCCATCCTCCTGCGGCAGGAAATTGCTGATCGGCCGCTCGATCACCCGATAGCCGTGATCGGCGAGTTTCATGTCGGCGATCACCTTCGGCTGGAGCAGGCTGACGGTGTAGCTCGCGACCGAATTTCTGAACCCCGGTGCGAACTCCTCGGTCACCGCGGCGCCGCCGACGACATCGCGCGCCTCGACGATGCGCACCTTCATCCCCGCCCTCGCGAGATAGAAGGCGCAGACGAGGCCGTTGTGGCCGGCGCCGATAATCAGGGCGTCATAGGCTTTGGTCATGAAAAGTCTTTCGCGAGCGGGGATTGGACATGCTGGCGGCCGAAACCGAGGCCGAGGACACGGCCGGGAATGCGGCGGAGCAGCGGGACGGCGTCGAGCAGGCGCACCGCGAGAGGCACGCGGGCGATCTCGCCGCGCAGCATCGGTTCGATGACGCGCTGGTGCGCGAAACGCTGGATCGCCTGCATCCGTGTCGTCGGTTTCCACCGCCGCTCCTGCACTCTCGCCAGCAGCGGATCGGGATCGACCCCGGCGGCGAGCGGCGCGGCAAGGATGTTCGCGGCGGCGACGGCATCCTGCACCGCCAGGTTGATGCCGACGCCGCCGACCGGCGACATCGCGTGCGCGGCATCGCCGATCGCGAGCAGACCCGGGCGCGACCAGCGCGTCAGCCGGTCGAGCGCGACCGAGAGCAGTTTGACGTCGTCGAAGCTCCGGATCGCATCGATCCCGGCGGCAAGGCCGGGCGCGATTTCGACGATGTGGTCACGGAATGCGGCAATGCCCCGCGCCTCGATCGGAGCGAAGCCGCCCTTTTCGATGATCTCGGCGCACTGCCAATAATCGCCGCGCGGGATCGCGACGACCATGCCGCCCTTGTCGATCGTCCCGAGCGCGACTTCGGACATATCCATCCCCGCAGGCACGGGAATGCGGAACCACAGGACGTCCATCGGGGCGCCGAGATCCTCGAGCGGCAGTTCGGCGGCGTCGCGCAGTACCGAACGGCGGCCGTCGGCGGCGATGACGAGCCGCGCGGGCAAAGCCTCGCCGCTCGCGAGCGTCACGCCGCTGACGCGGCTAGCGGCGTCATAGGTCAGCCCCGTCGCCTCGGTCGACATGCGCAGGTCGAAGGCCGGATAGCGCCTGCCCTGCCCCGCGATGAAATCGAGCAGGTCCCATTGCGGCATCATCGCGACGAAAGGCGCCGCGACGGGCAGATGCTTCATCGTGGCGATCGTATAGCGCCCGCCCAGCAGATTGAGCGTCATCGTGTCGATCGCGGCGTGCGGTTCCTTCAGCAACGCATCGAGCAGCCCGATTTCGTTGAACAGCTCGAGCGTCGAGGGGTGAACGGTGTCGCCGCGAAAATCGCGGAGGAAGTCGGCGTGCTTTTCGAGCACCGTCACACGCACCCCCGCGCGCGCAAACAGCAGTCCCGCGACCATTCCGGCGGGACCGCCACCGACGATCACCACGGGCAGGTCGGTGTTCAACGGCTGCTCCAACCCGCGGCGGGCGCATGCTCCAGCCGCGCCTCGGGAATGATATCGCGCATCCGCGAACAGAAATGCCTGAGGCACACTTCCTTGTCGCTGAGCGGCCCCATGGCGAAACTTTTCGACTGCATCCCCATCTGGACGCGCGTGATCAGCGCGGTATCCTCCGCGTTGACCTGACGGTTGATGCGCCAGTTGAGGTAGCGCGCCGCTTTCATCTCGCGGCGCTCGTCGGGAAGGACATAGGAGATTTCGCGGATCAGGCACGTCGTCGGGCCGGTCGGTAGCCACTGCATGAAATCGACCTGATCGGGGTAGATGTCGAAAGCGACATTCGGCCAGAGCTTGAAATAGAGCCAGTGGCGCTGGTTCGCTTGCGGAAGATGCGGAACGGGCGGCAGCAGCCGCTGGTACATGCGTTCGGACCAGCCTGCCGACGGCCGGTCGATCAGGTCGCCCCACATGCGGTCGACGCGTTCCTCGGCCTCGACGCCGTAGCTTTTGCCGAACAGGCGCGTGAGGCCCGGGTGCGCGACGGGGATGTGCAGGCCGTCCGAATAATTGTCGCCGACATTCTTCCAGTTGACCTCGCGCGGGCGCAGCGTGACGCGACCGAGCGCGCCGAGCTCCTCGAAGCGGTACGGCGCGACCTGCGCCTCATAGGGCGCCATCATCGATGCGACCGACGGCCCGCCGTCATCTTCCAAGCGCACGAACCAGAAACCGCGCCATTGTTCGAGCCCGACGGGGACGAGGCCTGCCCTGCCCTTGTCGAGCGTCGGATAGCTTGCCGAATCGGGCACGCCGGTCAGCCGCCCGTCGAGTTCGTAAGTCCAGGCATGATAGGGACAGACGAGCTTCTTGGCGCAGCCGACCGTGCCATCGACGAGGCGCGAACCGCGGTGGCGGCACACATTGGTAAAGGCGCGCACATTGCGGTCGGTGCCTCGCACCAGAATCACGCTCTCGCCGCAATAGTCGATGCTGTGCCAGTCGCCGACGTTCGGAATGTCGCTATCGTGGCACACGACCTGCCAGCTCGGGCGGAAAATCCGTTCCATTTCCGCCGCATGGAAATCGGGGTCGCTGTAGGTCCACGCGGGCAACGACCAGCCGTCGAGAGGGTCGATATTCGAATCGCGAAGGGGTGCAGTTGCCATGGCTCGTTCCTTGTTGTACGTATGTATAACAAGATGACTGCCGTTCGCCAAGCCTTTACGCGCGAAAGCGCCGACTCCCGCCGCGCCGACCTGATCGAGGCGACGGCGGCAGTACTCGCCGAACATGGCCTCGCGGGAACGAACGTCCGGGCGATCTGCGCGAAGGCGGGGGTGTCGCCGGGGCTGCTGCGCCACTATTTCGCGGGCATCGACGCCCTTGTCGCCGCAACCTATCAGGCGACGAGCGACCGGATGGACGCGATTTTCATGGGCGCGGTTGCGGACGCCGGCGAAGATGCGCGCGCGCGGCTGGCTGCCTATCTGACCGCCAGCTTCCGCCCGCCGGTGACCGATCCCGAGCTGCTCGGCGCCTGGACCGCCTTCTGGGCGCTCGCACGAAGCGATGTGCGCATGGCCGAAATTCATGCGGAAAGCTATGCGGGCTATCGCGAACGGCTCGGCGAGCTGCTCGTCGCGTGCGGTGCGGCAGACGCCGACCGGCTCGCGATCATGCTGACCGCGATGGTCGACGGGCTGTGGCTCGAACTGTCGCTCGACGCCGCGAGCTTCGGCGCCGAGGCGGCGACGGAGATGATCGAGCGCGCCGTCGCGGCGCTGCTGCACTAGTTCCCCGTCCCCGTCGCATCCGCGCTTCGTAGAACAGCGGTTGACATCGCCCCCGGCGCTGCAAAGCTCCCGCATCGGCTGGTTTTCCGGCACAGATTTCGAGGGGGCATATTCATGAAAGTCTTTCCTTTTCTGGGCGCCGCGACGCTCGCGCTCGCGGTCGCCGTCACCGCAAATGCCCAGACGGCCGCAGCGCCCGCGAGCGCGGCGCAGGTCCCGCCGATCGCCTATAAGGAGCGTATCCTCGAAAACGGCCTTCGTGTGCTCTCGCTGCAGGACAATTCGACCCCCAATGTCATGGTGTCGGTGTGGTACGATGTCGGGTCGAAACACGACCCTGAAAAACGCTCGGGCTTTGCGCACCTTTTCGAGCATATCCTCAGCCGCAAGACGGTGAACATGCCGTACAACATGATCAACCGGCTGACCGAGGATGTCGGCGGCGTGCGCAACGCGTCGACGAGTTTCGACCGCACCAACTATTATGAGACGGTCCCCGCGCAATATCTCGAAACGATGCTGTGGACCCACGCGGAGCGCATGGCGCGCCCGGTGGTCGACAAGGAGGTGTTCGAGACCGAACGCAATGTCGTGAAGGAGGAACTGCGCCTGCGCGTCCTCGCGCCGCCCTATGGCCGCCTCTTCTTCTTTGCATTGAGTGAAAACACCTTCGACGTCCTGCCGCACCGCCGCCCGGTGATCGGTACGATCGCCGACCTCGACGCCGCGACGCTCGACGACGCGCGCGCCTTTCACGAGGCTTTCTATGGCCCCGACACCGCGACGCTGATTGTCGCGGGCAATTTCGACGAAGCGCGACTGCAATCGCTCGTCGACAGCTATTTCGGCGCGATCCCGAAGCGCCCGAAGGCCATCCCGCTGGCGATCAAGGGTACCGAGCCGCCGATGGCGCCGCGCCGCGTCAACGCGACCGGCCCCAACGTCCCGCTGCCCGCGGTCGGTGCGATCTACAAGGTGCCCGGCGCCGGCCACCCCGACACCGCCGCGCTCGAGGTGATGAACGCGATCCTGTCGAGCGGCGAAAACTCGCGGCTGCACAAGGCGCTCGTTCGCACCGGCATGGCGAGCCAGATCGACGCGAGCGTCGATTTCACCGAGGAAGCGGGTGGTCTTACTCCCTTCGCGATCCTCAGCGACGGGCAGGATCCCGAAAAGGTCGCCGCCGCGCTCGACACGGTGCTGACGGGCATCGCGTCCGCCGAGGTCTCCGACGCCGAGCTCGCCGAGGCGAAGACCGAGTTGCTCGCGTCGACGCTCGAGGGACGCGAGACCTTCTCGGGCCGCGCCTTCGAACTCGGCGAGGCGCTCGTCCTCACCGGCGATTCCGCCGCCGCGAACAAGCGGCTCGATGCCATCGCACGCGTGACCAGGGCCGACGTCGCGCGCGTCGCGAAGACGTACCTCGATCCCAGGGCGCGCGCCGTCGGCCCTGGTCACGCGTGCGATGGCATCGAGC
>NZ_JAEMQX010000206.1 GCF_016463645.1 Sphingopyxis sp.
GCATCGGGGTGTTCGAGGCGATCAAGGTCGACGAGACCGTCCGTCGCTATATCTATGCCGGAGGCGACGAGGCGATGATCGCGAAACACGCCTTCCTCAAATCTCCGACGCTCGCCTCGGCGGCACGAACGATGGTCGCCAAGGGGATGACGACCGCCGAGGAGGCGATCCGCATTGCGCGGCGCGAGGATGTCGATGCCTGATTATCGCTATGTGGCGATCGATCCCCAGGGCCGCGAGCGCAAGGGGCGGCTGACCGCCGTCAACGACGATGCCGCGCGCGCCGACCTGATCCGCCGCAAATTCCATATCGTCGCGGTCGAGGCAGCGGGCGCGAAGCCCGCCGGTCGCTCGTTGCTGGCCTTTCGCAAGAACCGGCTTTCAGCCAAGGAACTGGCGCTCTTCACGCGCCAACTCGCAACGCTCGCCGAGGTTGCGCCGCTCGAAGAAGCGCTGCGCACGTTGACGCGGCAGAGCGAGGCCGAAAGCGCGCGTGCCGTCATCAGCGACGTTCATGCGGGTCTGCTGGAGGGGCGGCGCCTTGCCGATGCGATGGGACGCCAGCCGGGCAGCTTTCCGCCGCTCTATCGCGCGATGGTCGCGGCGGGCGAAACCACCGGCAGTCTCACGACGATCCTCGCGCGTCTTGCCGACCTGCTCGAACGCCAGGCCGAGGTCCGCGGCAAGCTGATCGCCGCGCTCGCCTATCCGGTCGTGCTCGCGATCGTTGCGATCGGAGTCGTCGCGGCGTTGATGATTTTCGTCGTCCCGCGCGTCGTCGAGCAATTCACCGACTCCGGCCAGCAATTGCCCTTCCTGACCCGCGCGGTGATTGCGATCTCCAGCTTCGCCGCGAACTGGTGGTGGCTGATCGCGCTGCTGATCATAGCGCTGGGCTTCGGTTGGTTCACCGCGATGCGCCGCCCGGCCTTCAAGGCCGCGGTCGACGCGCGCCTCCTCCGCCTGCCGCTTTTCGGCCGCCTGCTTCGCGACCTCTACGCGGCACGCTTCGCTCGCACGCTGTCGACGATGGTGTCGAGCCGCCTGCCGCTCGTTGAAGGGCTGAAGCTGACCGTTCCGACGATCCGTAACGCCGCGCTCGCCGGCGCGACCGCTCATATCGTCGATCAGGTGCGCGCGGGCGGAGGCCTGTCCACTGCGCTCCGCGATGCCGGGGTTTTCCCGCCGTTGCTCGTCTATATGACCGCCAGCGGCGAAAGCGCGGGACGGCTCGAGGTGATGCTCGAGCGCGCCGCCGACTATCTCGAGCGTGAATTCGACCGCTTCACGGCGGCGTCGATGGCGCTTCTCGAACCTGTCATAATTGTCGTTATGGGGTCATGCGTGGCCCTGATCATTCTCGCCATTCTGCTCCCGATCCTTCAGTTGCAGAATCTAGCCGGACTATGAAAATGTCGCTGATGAAGCTAATCTTTCGCCTGATGCTCGATACCTCCTACTCCGATCGGGGCCGACAACTGTCCCTACGCCGCAAGAGTGACGAGCGCGGCTTCACGCTGACCGAATTGATGGTCGTGATCTTCATCATCGGGCTGCTCGCGACGGTCGTGATGATCAACGTCCTGCCGAGTCAGGATCGCGCGATGGTGACGAAGGCCAAGGCCGATATCGCGACGCTCGAAAATGCGCTCGAACAATATCGCCTCGATAATCTGACCTATCCCGCATCGACCGACGGGCTGAATTCGCTCGTCACCGCGCCGCCCGCGCTCGCGCAGCCCGAACGCTATCGCCGCGGCGGCTATATCAAGAAATTGCCCGAGGATCCCTGGGGCCGCCCCTATAATTATCAGGCGCCCGGGCCGAACGGGAAGGCGTTCGACGTCTGGTCGCTCGGCGCCGATGGCGCACCCGGCGGGACCGACGACAATGCGGATATTCGCAGCGACGGCTGAGGCGCGCGCGCGTCCCGACGCCAACGGCTTTACCCTGGTCGAACTGATGGTCGTGCTTGCGATCATGGCGCTCGCCGCGACCGCGGTCGTACTCACCATTCCCGGCGAGGAACGCACCGTGCGCAGCGAGGCCGACCGACTCGCCGCGCGGATCGCCGCCGCGCGTGACGTGGCGGTGATCGAGGGGCGCAGCGTCGCAGTCAATTTCGCGCCCTCGGGCTATGGCTTCGAGCGGCGGGTGGCGGGCGAATGGCAGCCGCTACCCGGCCGCGCCTTCGAGCAGCGGAACTGGCCCGGCGACGTGCGCTTCGCCGCAGGCGACGGACGGGGTGCGGCGCGCATCCTGTTCGATCGCGTTGGCATCAGTCCGACACCGCAGGCCGTCGTGCTGACCGGCGGCGACGCGCGCGAGGTGGTGCGCGTCTCGGCGACCGGGGAGATCGGCCGTGGGCAATAAAAGCGAAAGCGGCTTCACTTTGCTCGAAATGCTCGTGGCGCTGAGTGTCATCAGCATCGCCGCGCTCGCGCTGATCCGCCTCGACGCCTATGCGGTGCGTACCGCGGGCGACCTCGACGAAAATACGATGGCGGGTATCGTCGCGCAAAACCGCGCGGTTGAACTCTGGACCGACCCGGCGCCGCCCACGATCGGCAACAGCGCGACCGGCGTTGCGAATGCCGGGCGCAACTGGCGCGTCGAACAGCGCGTCGCGAAGACCGCCGACGACAGCTTGCTGCGCATCGACCTGCTCGTCCGCCCCGAAAGCGGGCGCGGGCAGGCGGCATTGACTATCATCCGGCCGTCGCGATGAACGACGAACGCGGCTTCACTCTCGTCGAGATGCTCGTCGCGCTCGCCATCTTCGCCGCGATCGCGGCGATGGGGGTCGGCCTGCTCCGCAGCAGCATCGACACGCAGGAGGCGGTGCAGCAGCGGCTGAAAGGGATGAGCGGCATGAACCGCCTTCGCGCGGTGATGGCGAACGACCTTGCGCAAGCGGTCCAGCGCTCGTCGCGGGGTCCGGCGGGTGAGGCGGTCCCGGCGTTCGTCGGTTCCTCGACCGGCTTTGCCTTCGTGCATGTGGGAGCGGGCGCGCTTGACGGCAGTCCGCGGCCGAGCGTCGAGCGTGTCGGTTATGCACAAGTCGGCAACGAATGGCGCCGTGCGGCGCAGCCGATGCTCGACGGTACCGCGCCAGGTGAAGGCGACCGACTGATCGGCGACGTCGCCGGGGTGGCGGTCCGCTATCGCGATGAGAGGGGCAATTGGGGCGAGAGCTGGAATTCCGAACCCGGCGACCGGCTGCCCAAAGCCGTCGAAGTGCGAATCTCGCGTACGGGACGCGAGGCGTTGACGATGCTGTTTCTGACCGCGCCGACCCTGCCGTCGCCACCGGTGCAGGGAGCGCCGGCGCCATGATGCAGCCGCCGAAGGACGAACGCGGCGCCGCGCTGCTCACCGTGTTGCTGCTCGTTGCGGTGATGGCGGTGATCGCCGCGACCGCGCTCGACCGGCTGACGCTCGCGACGCGCATCGCGGGCAGCGCGGCGACGGTAGATCAAGGGCGCGCCTATGCCTTTGCCGCCGAACAGATTGCGCTGCGCCGCGTCGCCGATCTCGTCGGGCGCGATCCCGCGAAGCTGACGCTCGCCGGCAACTGGCTCGGGCGCGATTTCACCCTGCCGCTGCCCGGCGGTGAAGGACGCGCGAAACTGACCGACGCGAACAATTGCTTCAACCTCAACAGCCTCGTCGCCGAGACGGTGCCGGGTCGATTCAGCCAGCGATCGGGCGCGATGCGCCAGTTCGGCGAATTGATGGGCCTGCTCGGCATCGAGCCCGGTCAGGCGCAGGCGATTGCCGGCGCTACGGCCGACTGGATCGACAGCGACGGCAATGAGGGTCCGCTCGGCGCCGAAGACAACGCTTATCGCTCGATGCAGGGCGCCTATTTGCCCGCCAATCGCAAGATGGCGGATGTCAGCGAACTCCGTGCGGTGCGTGGGGTGACGCCGAAAATTTACGCGCGGCTCAAGCCCTGGATTTGCGTCTTGCCGGTCACCGATCCGGTAAAGCTCAACATCAATACGCTCGCGCCCGAACAGGCGCCGCTGCTGGCGATGTTGCAGCCCGGCGAAATCAGTGTCGCGAGCGCGCGAGCGGCGCTGGCGGCGCGCCCCGCTGGCGGCTATGGCAGCAGCGTGCGATTCTGGGAGGCGGGTCCGTTTGAAGGACGCAAGCCGCCGACCGATGTCGCCGAACAGGCGGGCGTGAACAGCCGGTGGCTGGCGCTGACGACGAATGTGACGATGGGGGACGGTTTCTTGACCGCAGTTTCGCTGATTGATGCCAATGGCGG
>NZ_JAEMQX010000078.1 GCF_016463645.1 Sphingopyxis sp.
AGCATCGGCGCGTGCGCGCCGCTGATCGTCAGGTGCAGCGTGCCGCCCGCCTTTTGCCCGGCGGGAAAGCGGATCATCGCGGGCTGGGTGACGTCGGCGAGCCGGTCGCCGACGATCTCGCGCCAGCGGCTGACCACCGACGACTGGATGAAGCCGAACTTGCGAAAGGCGGTGCGGCCGATTTCGGGGACGAGGTCGGAAATCGCGCGCGCCTCGCCGCCGCGCGGGCGTTCGTAGGGGCGCGCCGGGGCCTTGGCGGCTTTCGCCGCCGGCCTGGCCTTCCCCGCCTTCGCCTTTCCGTCCTGTCCCGCGTCTTTCGTCATAGCCGGCGCCATGCCATAGGCGGGGGGTGAGCGTCCAGACTTCCGACATGCCAGACAGCCCCGCCGGCGATTTCGCGAACCGCCTGCTCGGCTGGTACGACCGGTCGGCGCGCGTACTGCCGTGGCGGATCGCGCCGGGCAGCAATATGGCGCCCGATCCCTATCGAATCTGGCTCGCCGAAGTCATGCTGCAGCAGACGACGGTCGCGGCGGTCGCGGGCTATTTCGCCCGCTTTACCGGCCGCTGGCCGACGGTCGCCGACTTGGCTGCGGCCGACGACGCCGACGTCATGGCGGCGTGGGCGGGGCTTGGCTATTACGCCCGCGCGCGCAACCTGCTCGCCTGCGCGCGGGCGGTGGTCCGCGACCATGGCGGCGCGTTTCCGGACAGCGAGGCGGGTCTCCGCGCGCTTCCCGGGGTCGGCGACTATACCGCGGCGGCGGTCGCGGCGATCGCCTTCGGTCGCGCGGCGGTGGTCGTCGATGCCAATATCGAGCGCGTGATCGCGCGCCACCGGCTGATCGGGACACCGCTGCCGATGGCGAAGCGCGAGATTCGCGCCGCGCTGGCGCCGCTGGTTCCCGGCGCCCGGCCGGGCGATTTCGCGCAGGCGCTGATGGACCTCGGCGCGACGATCTGCACCCCGCGCTCGCCCGCGTGCGCGATCTGCCCGGTGATGGGCGATTGCCGCGCGCGCGGACGCCCCGATATCGAACGATTGCCCGTCAAGCCGCCGAAAAAGGCGAAGCCGCATCGCTACGGGCTGGCCCACTGGATCGAGCGCGACGGCGCGGTCTGGCTCGTCCGCCGGCCCGACAAGGGCATGCTCGGCGGGATGCGTGCGCTGCCCGGGGGCGACTGGACCGATGCGCCGCCGTCCGAGTCGGGGGTGGTGAGCGTCGATCATGGCTTCACCCATTTCGACCTGACGCTGACGCTGGTGAGACGCAAGGCGCCCCCCGAAGCCCACGATGCCGCAGCGGAAGGCCGGTGGTGGCCGATTGCGGAGCTTGACGCCGCGGGGCTGCCGACGCTCTATCGCAAACTGACCGACAAGATGCTGGAGAGAGACGCATGAACATGATGGTGTCGCGCCGCGCGCTGATGGGCGGGATGGCGCTGGCGGGCGCGGGCGCGCTGCTGCCGCGCGCCGCGCTGGCCTGGAAGGTCGACGGCGGCGCGCTCTACCCGGCGACCGATGCGTTCATAAAGGGCTTCGTCGATCGCCGCGAACTCGCCGGCACGCTCGCCGCGATCGGCAGGGGGCAGGCGGATGCGGCTTTTTTCGGCGCCGGCGTCCAGTCGCTGGACCGCGCGACGCCGGTCGGGCCCGACACGATCTGGCGCCTTTATTCGATGACCAAGCCCGTCACGGGCATCGCGGCGATGCTGCTGATCGAGGACGGCAAGATCGGGCTCGACCAGCCGATCGCCGATTTCCTGCCCGCCTTCGCGAACATGAAGGTGCAGAATGTGCCCGACGGGTCGATCACCGACGTGCGTCCCGCGAAAGGGCCGATCACCGTGCGGCAGCTGATCACGCACACCGCGGGACTCGGCTATGGCATCATCCAGAAGGGGCCGATCCGTGACGCCTATAATCGCGAAGGGATTTTCGGCGGGCAGGTCAGCCGCCTGCCGATTCCGGGGCTTCCGAACACGCCTCCGGCGCCGAGTCTCGCGGCCTTCGCCGACCGGCTGGCGACGCTTCCGCTCGTCTACGAGCCCGGAACGCGCTGGAGCTATTCGGTCGGGCTCGACCTGATGGGCCGGGTGATCGAGGTCGTGTCGGGGCAGGCGTTCGACGCCTTCCTCAAGGCGCGCATCTTCGACCCGCTCGGCATGGCGAGCACGGGCTTTCGCGTCGCGGCGGGCGATGTAGGGCGCTTCACGACCAACTATGCGCCGATGGGGTCCGCGCTCCTGCCCATCGATCCCGCGACGAGTTCGATCTATCTCGACGCGCCGCCGATTCCCTATGGTGGCGGCGGGCTCGTTTCGAGCGCGCGCGATTACGACCGTTTCCTCGCGATGCTGCTCGGCGAAGGGGCGACGGACGGCGTTCGCGTGATGAAGCCCGAAACAGCGCGGCTCGCGATGTCGAACCTCATCGCCGACAGCGTCGAGCGCAAGGGGACGTTCATCGACGGGCAGGGCTTCGGCGCCGGCGGACGCGTGTCGCTGCCGACCTCGCCGGGCGGCGAAGGGATTTTCGGCTGGGCGGGCGCCGCCGGCACGATCGGTTTCGTCCACCGCGGGCTCGGCTATCGCGCCGCGGGCTACACGCAGATCATGCCGTCCGACGCGGTGCCCTTTCAGTCGAAATTCGGCGAGACCTTCTTCACGGACGTCGCGCGCTGATGCCGCTGCCGCTCGGTTTTACGGGCGCGCGGCTCGACCGCGCCGACCAGCTTCGCACCAATGCGGAGGCCTTCGCCGCCGCGACGGCGGATCCGCGGGCGACCTGCCTCGCGCTCGACGGGATCGATTTCGTGCCGGGGCCGAGCGGCGGGCTCGTCTGGGAGCCGCTCGATCCGCGCGACGACCGCGCGCTGATGCTGCTGGGCATCGACGATGCGGGCGCGCCGCGTTTCGTTCGCGAAGCCGCGCCCGGTGCGCGCGTCGATGCGCGTTCGCGCACCGTGATGCGGCTCTTGCCGTTGCTCTCGACCGAGGAGGCGGCGCTCTATGGCGGCGCGCGCAGCCTCGTCGACTGGCATGCGCGGCATCGCTTCTGCGCCGTATGCGGAGCGGCGACCGACCTGTTTCGCGGCGGCTGGGGGAGGCGATGCGGAAGCTGCAATGCCGAGCATTTCCCGCGCGTCGATCCGGTCGTGATCATGCTCGCCGAATATGAAGGGCGCGTGCTCGTCGGGCGGCAGGGCGGTTTTCCGCCGGGCTTCTTCTCGGCGCTCGCGGGCTTCGTCGAACCCGGCGAATCGCTCGAGGAGGCGGTCGCGCGCGAATTGTTCGAGGAAGCCGGCATCCATGTCACCGACGTCTCTTATGTGGCGAGCCAGCCGTGGCCTTTCCCGTCGTCGCTGATGATCGGGTGCCGCGCGGTCGCGAAGGACCCGGCGCTGACGCTCGACACGACCGAGATCGAAGCGGCGATGTGGGTCGATCGCGCCGAGGTTCGCGCCGCGCTCGCGGGCGACATGGGCGCGCCCTTCATGGCGCCGCCGCCGCTCGCGATCGCGCGCTATCTGCTGGAGGATTGGGCGGGTTAGAGCCGCTTGCCGGTGATCCGGCTGATTTCCTTGGCGACCATCGCTTCGACCAGCGCCGGCAGGTTGGCGTCGAGCCATTCCTTGAGCATCGGGCGCAGCGCGTCGAGGACGACCTCTTCCATCGTGCGGCCGGCAACGGCGGGAGCCGCGACCGTGGCAGCGGCAACCGCGGGTGCAACGGCGGCGGTCAGCGCTTCGAGCGACTGGCGGGCGGCGTCGGCGCTCGCTTCGGAGACGAGATCCCCGGCCGGCTTCCGGGCGTCGGCTTCCGCCTTCGCCACGGCGGCATCCTCCTCATCCTGAAGGTCGAGAATATCGTCGGCTTCGGGGACGCGAATCTCGCGTGCCGAACCCGGCGCCTCGTCGCGCGCGATCACGCGCCGAATCGACGACAAGATATCTTCCATCGACGGTTCCCGCGACATATCGCCCATGACCAAACCCCCTAAACCATCGCGATTACCGGATGGTTAACGACTCTCTTACCGATTCGGGGTTCAGTTTGCCAAGTCTTATTGTGGCGACAGCGAGGGCGGGCCGGCGGGAACATCGGCGGTCGCGGCCGGGACGGCGCGCGTGTCGTTCGCAACCCGCTGCGGCGCCGGGTCGTCGGCCCAGTCCCACATCTCGCCCTTCACGCGCCTGTAATTGACTTCGGGATCATAGAGCGCGCCGCCCTCGATGCCGAGGTCGCGCGCTTCGGCCTTGCCCATGGCGGCGAGGACCGAGAAGGCGGCGACATAGGAGTTGCGCTGCGCCGAGACGAGCTGGACCTGCGTGTTCAGATATTCCTGCTCGGCGTTCAATATATCGAGGATCGAGCGGGTGCCGACGCTGTTTTCGGCGCGCACGCCCTCGAGCGAGAGCGCGTTGGCGCTGACCGCCTGCTGCGTCGCGGCGATGATCCGCTCGTTCGCCTGCCACGCGGCATAGGCGCCGCGTGTCTGCGCGATCACGCCGCGCTCGACCTCGACATATTGCTCGATCGCCTGGCTGCTGCGCGATTGCGCCTGACGGACCTGCGCCGAGCGGCGGCCGCCGGTGAAGATCGGCAGCGTGACCTGGACGCCCGCCGCGGCGCTCGACGTTTCCTGGAGCACGCCGACGCCCTCGACGCCGCTGTTCAGCGAGCCGAGATAATTGTTGTAGCCGCCGTTGAGGATCGCCGAGACCTTGGGCGCGCGCGTCGATTTGGCGGCGCCGATGTCGGCCTTCGACGCATTGACCTGCTGATTCGCCGCTTCGATGTCGGGATTGCTGTTGAGCGAGATCGCGACCGCCTCTTCGGCCGTCGCGGGGAGGTTCGGCAGCTGCGGCGGCGCCTGCAGGTCGACCGGGGCGTCGCCGACCAGGCGGATATAGCCCTCGCGGCTCGCGATCAGATTGGCTTCGGCAGTCCGCAGGTCGCCTTCGGCGAGCGCCAGCCGCGCCTCCGACTGGGCGACGTCGGTCCGCGTGAGGTCGCCGATTTCGAACCGGTCGCTCGTCGCCTGCAAATTGGTGCGCAGGACCGACACATTCTTCTGGTTGAGCTGGACGATCGCCTGATCGCGGATGACGTCCATATAGGCGCCGACCACCTGCGAAAACACGCTCGCCTCGGTCGCGCGGAGGTCGGCCTGCCCCGCCTCGACGCGATATTTCGCGGCGCGGACCGCATTGCGCACCGCGCCGCCCTGATAGAGCGGGACGGTCAACTGGCCGCCCGCGCTGAGCGAGCGCGCCGGCGCGTTGAAGCTGTTGCCGGGAACGATGACATTTTCGTCATAGCTCGCCTGCGTGCCGATATCGGGAAGGCCGTAGCTTTTCTGGATCGGCACATTTTCGTCGTTGGCGCGTTGCCCGGCGCGCGCGGCGCTCAACGTCGGATTGTTCTCATAGGCCTTGGCGAGCGCGCCCTGCAGCGTTTCGGCCTGCGCCGCCGCCGGCAGCATCAATGCGCTTGCGGCGAGGCCGGCAAGCCAGCGGGCACGACGAAGAGTCTGTTTCTTGTTGGTATCGATCATCGCGGTGTCAGCCTGAAACAAGGAGGGATACGGCTTTTTAGAACTGGAAGCCTGCCGGTACGGCAAAGCCGGGGAGCGGCGCGACGTCCATGTCTGCAAAGCTGCGCAGCGCGACCGTGCCGCCGACCTTCACCCCCTCGACCAGCCGCGTGACCGTGCCGTCGCGGCGCGCGGCGATCAGGCGGCCGCCCTCCGCGAGCTGCGCGACGAGCGTGTCGGGAAGCGTTTCGATCGCGCCTTCGACGATGATGCGGTCGAACGGCGCGGCATCGGGCGCGCCGGCCGCGAGCGGGCCATCGACCCAGTGGATCTTGTCGCTCGCCGCGGCGGCTTTGGCGGCCGCCATCAGATCGGACTGTTCTTCGACGGCGTGAACCTCGGCGCCGAGCGCGGCGAGAAGCGCCGCGGCGTAGCCGGTCGCGCTGCCGACCAGCAGCACGCGCATGCCGGGACGGATCGCTGCCGCAACGAGCATGCGGCCGGTGACGAGCGGCGCATTGAGCGCGCGGCCCGAACCGAGCGAAATCGCGCGGTCGGTGTAGGCGACGCCCGCGAGCGCGGCGGGCACATGGGCCTCGCGCGGCACGGCGGCCATCGCGCCGACGACGGCAGGGTCGGTAACGTCGTTCGTCCTCAGCTGGCTGTCGATCATGGCAGAGCGCATCTCCGCCGCCGTGATTTCGCTAAACTTCGTCGCCATCAGTTTTTTCCGATTCCCTGGAATTTGAACCTGTGCGGGGCCGCTTTAGCCGAAGCCGTGCTGTATTGCAATGATAATACAGCCATGCCGCCGCGCGTTGCCGCGCATAGCTGGCAACGCGGGTGCCGCCAACCCCGCATCGCCTGCCGGGCAGCGCGTCTCCGGCGAATCCTTGACAAGGCGGCGAAACCCCCTCACTAGCGGCGCCGTCCAACCCCGGCCCGTCCAGCATCGACGCGGCTAATCGGCATGAGGCCCGATGGCGGAGTGGTGACGCAGCGGACTGCAAATCCGTATACGCCGGTTCGATTCCGGCTCGGGCCTCCATCAATTTTACCAAAAAACGGCGACGCGGATGCCCCTTGCATCGCGCCACCCTTACGCGGGTTTCATACGCAAATCCGGGGGCTTCGCCGTTGCGCGGGACAATGACAAAGGGCTGCCCCTTTCGGAGCAGCCCTTCCATTGTCGTGCCTGTCGCGGACAGCCTAGAGCCGGACCCCCGCGAGGAAGGTCGTGCTCGGTTCTGCCGCATGCGGCGTGTGACAATGAGACATTCGACCACCTCCTTTCGCTTGTTGACGATGACCTCAATGTAGATTTTCCGGCCCGACGTTCAAGCGGCGACTTGTTTGCGCCGGACGATCGTCTGCGCGTTGGTATATTCGAGCAGGCCGTCGAGCCCGCCCTCGACGCCGACACCCGACTGCTTCATCCCGCCGAATGCCGCGGTCGGCGACAGGTGCTGGGTTTCGTTGACCCAGACCGTTCCGCTCGCGATGCGCCGGGCGATCTCGAAGGCCTTGTCCTCGTCCGTGCCCCAGACCGAGCCGCCGAGGCCATAGTCGGTCGCGTTGGCGCGCGCGACGACATCGTCATAGTCGTCGAACCGGATGAGCGGCAGCACGGGGCCGAACTGCTCCTCCTGCACGATGCGGCTGTCCTCGGGCGGATTGTCGAGGATGGTGACGGGGATGAAATAGCCCGGCACCTCCGCCGCCTCACCCCCGACGAGGAACTTGTAGCCCCTGTCTTTCGCATCCTGGATCAGGTCGAGCACGCGGCGGTATTGCGCCTCGTTGTTGATCGGGCCGATCTGCGTGCCCTGTTCGGACCCGTCGCCGACCTTGACCGTCTTAGCATAGGCGACGAGCGCTTCCTTCAGCGGCTCGTAGATGTCCTCGTGGACGTACATGCGCTTGGTCGCGATGCAGATCTGACCGTTGTTGCGGAAGGCGGCCCAGAACAGCTCCCCGGCGACCTTTTCGACGTCGACGTCGGGCATGACGATCGCGGCGTCGTTGCCGCCGAGTTCGAGCGTGACGCGCTTCAGGGTGGGGGCCGCCGATTCCATCACGCGGCGTCCGGTCGCGGTCGATCCGGTGAAGCTGATCTTGTCGAAGCCCTTATGGCTCGTCATCCACGGGCCGAGCGCGTCGCCGCCCGAAACGATGTTGAGAACGCCGGGCGGGAGCATGTCCTTGACCAGCTCGCCGAATTTCAGGGTCGTGAGCGGCGTGAAGGGCGAGGGTTTGAGCACCATGGAGTTCCCGGCAAGCAACGCGGGTCCGACCTTGAACATTGCGAGCAGCAGCGGGAAATTCCATGGCGCGATCGCGCCGACGACGCCGAGCGGGACGTGGCGCGTCTCGCTGTACCGTTCGGCGCTGTCCTCGTTGACCGTCACCGGCAGGTTGAGCGACGCGGCGCCCGTCAGCCAGTAGCCGGCGCCCATGACCTCGCCCTCGGCCTCGGCATGCGGCTTGCCCTGTTCGGCGGTGAGCAGGCGCTTGAAGGCATCGGCGTTGGCCATGATCGCCTGGCCCATTGCGGTCAGCGCCGCCTTGCGCTCGGCGATCGGGGTGGCGGCCCAGCCGGGGAAAGCGGCACGCGCGGCGGCGATGGCGCGGTCGAGATCGGCCTGCGTCGCATCGGGGGCGCTGCCGATGACCTGCTCGGTCGCGGGGTTGAGTATGTCGAAGCGGGCGCTGCCGCCTTCGAGCTTGCCGCCGATCAGCATCGCATAGTCGCGGTCGAAATCCATCGTCTCTCTCCAGCCTTGTCGGTATTTTCAGGGTATCAGTACGACCTTGATGCACTCGCCGCGCGCCTGCGCGGCGAGCGCCGCGTTGATCTCGGCGAGCGGGAAGGTCCTGATCAGCCTGTCGAACGGAAAGCGCCCCGCGGCATGATGCGCGATCAGTTCGGGGATGAAGGTCTGCGGATCGCTGTCGCCCTCGATGATACCGATGATGCGGTGGCCGGGGGTCATCAGCGCGGCGATATTGACGCTGATCGCGGCGTCGGGTTTCGCGGGTACGCCGACGAGCCCGATCGCGCCATGGCTGCCGAGCGCGGCAAGCCCCGCTTCGATCACCGGGACGACGCCGCTGGTGTCGAAGGCGAAGTCGAGGCCGGCAGGGACGATCGCGCGCAGGGCTTCGGCAAGGTTGCCGGCCTCTGCCGGATCGATGACATGCGTTGCGCCAAGGTCCTTCGCGATATCGCGGCGTGCGGCGACCGGCTCGACGAGGATGATCGTCGCGCAGCCCCGGATCACCGCGCCCATCACCGCGGCGAGACCCACCGGACCGCCGCCGAAGATCGCGATGCTCGACCCCGCCGGACAGGCGAGCGAATTCATCACCCCGCCCGCGCCGGTCTGGAAGCCGCAGCCGAGCGGGCCGAGCAGTTCGAGCGCGACCTTCGACGTGTCGACCTTCACCACGTTGCGTGCGCGGGTGACGGTGAGCGCCGAGAAGGAAGACTGGCCGAAGAAGTGCGAGGTCACGCGTTCGCCGTCCTTGGTATAGGCGGTCGAGCCGTCGTCGAGCCGCATCCCGGCATAGTTCAGCGGCACGAAGCTCTGGCAATAGCTCGGCAGATGCTCGTCGCAGCGCGGGCATGCACCGCAGCTCGAAAAGCCGACGACCACTTCGTCGCCGACGGCGAGCCCGTCGACGCCCTCGCCGATCGCCTCGATCACGCCCGCGCCCTCATGGCCGAGCACGCCGGGCAGCGCGAAGGGTGCGAACTGGTCGCGGAAAATGAGGTCGGTGTGGCAAAGCCCGACACCGGCGATCCGCACGCGCACCTCGCCCGCGCGCGGCGCTTCGACCGCGATCGTCTCGATCGTGAAATCGCCGCCGGGCTGGCGCACCACGGCCGCCTTCGCTTCGGTCATTGTATTCTCCGTTCAGTGCAGCCCGCGCCGTTCCTGCTGGCGGTAATCGCTCGGCGCCATGCCGAACCAGGCGCGGAAGGCGCGGCTGAAATGGCTCTGGCTGGTGAAGCCCGTCGCCTCGGACAGGGCGGCGAGACTGAGGTCGGTCTGGACGAGCATCTGCTGCGCGCGGTCGAGCCGCGCCTTCATCACATATTGGTGCGGCGAGATGCCCGTCGCCTTCTTGAACAGGCGGCAGAAATGCGACGGCGTGACCCCGGCGACCGATGCCATCGCCTCGAGGCTATGTTCCTCGGCGGGATTGGCGAGCACGGCGTTCATGATCTTGTGGAGGCGGTAGGCAGAGAAGTCCGAGACAGGAATCTCGGTCGGATTGCCGTGTGCGGGCGGGCCCGAGAGGATATGCGCCTTCAGCGCATTGACCATCGCCGCGACATAGGCGGTGCGCTCCTCGGCCTGCGGCGCATAAAGTTCGGACAGGATCTGGCGCGTCAATGCGACGCCGAGCGGATCGGCGAAAGCGAAGCGCATCTTGCTGAACTGCTCGGCGTGCGGCTGGCCCGCGAGCACGTCCGACGACATCGACAAGGTGACGACATCGAGTTCGCCGTCGACGAGCCAGCCGGTCGGCATGCCGGCAGGGACGATCGTCGCGCAGCCGGGGATCGAGCTGGTCTCGGTCCAGCCGTCGCGGTCCCAGGTCTTCACTTGCGGCTTGCCCGCGACATGGACGGTGAAGATCGGCTGCGGCAGCGCGGGGAGGGTGTAGCTGCCGACGAACTGGCGCCAGCGGCAGAGCGACCAGCCGTCGCCGAACGACCCCATCTCGACGTCGGGCGCACGGCCGAGGACGTCGCAGATGATCTCCTTGTTATCCCAGACGCTGTCCTGTTTCACGCTGTCAGCCTGACATCGAGCCGCTTGAAGCCGTTGATGAAGTTCGACCGCACGCGGACCGGCTCTCCCATGATTTCGATGCGCCGAACATGACGCGCCATCTCGGTAAAGGCGAGTCGCAATTGCATTTCGGCGAGGCGCGAGCCGACGCAGACGTGCGTGCCCGCGCCGAAGGCGAGATGCTGGCGGATCGGGCGCGCGATGTCGAAGGCGTCGGGATCGGCAAAGACCGACGGATCGCGATTGCCCGCGGGGTAGAAGACGACGACCTTGTCGCCCTTGCGGATCGTCTGGCCGCCGAGCTCGGTATCGCGCGTCGCGGTGCGGCGCATATGGATCACGGGGCTGGCATAGCGGACCATCTCCTTCACCGCATTCGGCAGCAGCCCGGGGTCGGCGCGGATGGCGTCCCATTGATCGGGGTTGTTCGCGAAGGCGATCAGGCTGTGGTTGATCGAATTGCGCGTCGTCTCGTTGCCGCCGACGAGCGCGAGGATCAGGTTGCCGATGAAGTCGCCAAGCGGCACCGGCTGGCCGTGGATTTCGGTGTTCGCGAGCAAGGACGCGATATCGGGGCCGGGGTTGGCGCGGCGTTCGTCGAACAGCGCCGAAGCAAAGCCGACGAATTCGCCCATCACCGCCTGCATCGCTTGCGGCGACTGGCGGAAATCGGGATCGTCCTCGCCGACGAAGGCGTCGGTCCAGCGGTGAAGGTCGTGCCACATCTCGGCCGGCACGCCGAGCAACTCGGCAAGCGTCAGCAAGGGCAGCTGCACGGTGAGGAGCGGGAGGATATTGACCGTCTCGTTCAGCGGCACGTCGGCGAACAGCCGCCCGACACGTTCGGCGATGCGCGCCTCGATCCCGTCGAGCCGCGCCGGCGACAGCGCGGGCATCACGAACTTGCGATACCGGGTGTGCGTGGGCGGGTCGCGCGAGATGAAGGGGATGCCGATCGCCGCATCCCCCGCGCCGGTCAGCCCGACCTCATTCTCGTTGAAGATGCGGTGTCCGCCATTCTCGTGCGCCGAGGAAAAGAGATCGGCCTGCCGAGATACGCTGACGATGTCGTCGAACCCCAGCACCGCCCAGAATCCTGCGCCATCGCTCTCGGGGTTCCAGTGGACCGAACCCGCCGCGCGCAGCGCTGCGAGTTCGGCATAGGGCATGCCGCCGACGTAAAGATCCGGGTCCTTGAGGTCGGTCATCGTCAGAAGCTGTAGCGCAGGCTGACGCCGTAGGTGCGCGGCGCGGCGGGCACGAGGAAGTTGTACGGGAAGCCCGCACCGCGCAGATCGAGGCCATAGCCATAGGTCTTGCGCTCGAAGATGTTGTTGGCGAAGGCGCGCACGGTCAGCGCGTCGTTCGACCAGCTGAGCGAGGCATTGACCTTGGCGTTCGCGCCCTGCTGCAGTTCGCTGTTGATCTGCGGCGTGCCGGGCGCGTCGATGTCATTGAACGGCGAGAAATATTGGCGGCTCGAATAGGCCATGTTGGGCGCAAAGGTGATCGTGCCGCCCGCGACGTCCGCGACGTCCCATTCGAAACCGAGTTGCGCGGTGAGTTTCGGCGCGAAGGGCAGCGAATTGCCGGAGAGATCGGCGCCCTGCAGTGTCAGCTCCTTGTATTTCGAGTGCAGCCAGCCGAGCGAGGCGTCGATGCGGAAGCCGTCGGTGGGCCGCAGCGTCGTTTCGATCTCGAGACCATAGACTTCGGACGAGGGCGCGTTGACGAGGAAGGAGACGGGCCCGGCACGGGTATCCTGAAGCTGCTGGTTCGAATAATCGTAGTAGAAGGCCGAGGCGGCATAGGTCAGCAGGCGCCCGCCCGCGCGGCCCTTGATGCCGATTTCATAGGCGTTGACGCGTTCGGGCTCGATATAGCCGATGCCGCTCGACGAGGTGTAGCCGCCGCCGTTGACCGCCCCCGCGCGGTAGCCGCGGTTGTAGCTCGCATAGACGAGCGGGCCGTCGTCAAAGGTGTAGCTCAAGGCCACGCGGCCGGTGAGCGCATTGTTCGTGTCGGCGAGCGCGAAGCGCGCGGCGGGATCATAGGGGCAGGTGCCCGCGACCCCGGCGCAGGGCACCGTCGTCGCGAGCGGGGTCTGCGGATCGTCGACGCCGCCGACAAAGAGATACGCGAAGGCGTCGTCGTAGCGCGACTTGTCCCTGGTGTAGCGCGCGCCGAGCGTGAGCACGAGCCGGTCGGCAAGGTCGATATCGGCCTGCCCGAACACGGCGTAGCTTTTGCGCACCTGCCGGTAATGCTGGAAGAAGCCGCCCGCGGGCGGCAGCGGCAGGTTGAACGTGTTGTCGGTGATATTGCGGTCCCAGCCATAGAAGAGCCCGCCGACGAAATTGATCCCGTCGCCCTCGTAATTGGCGCGCAGTTCCTGGCTGAACTGGCGGTATTTCGAGCGCCAGTTGATATCGAGCAGGTCGATCGGGGCGCCGTCGGCCGCCTGCTGCAGATCCTGCTTGCCGCCGTCGTAGCTGGTGATCGAGGTCAGGCTGAGCGTGTCGGTCAGTTCGAGTGCGATATTCGCCGAAAAGCCCCACGCGTCGGTGCGGTTCTTGCCGATCCGGTTCTCGTTCGTCTCGAAGAAGCCGAGCCCGGTGCGGAAATCGGCGAGACCGTGCACCGCCGCCTGCGTCCCGCGATCGCGCCCGGCATAGGCGCGCAGCACGATATCGAGCGTCTCGACCGGCTTGACGCGCAGCGAGGCGCGGCCCTGCAGCGTGTCGACCGACGCGGCATCGCGCCCGCCCGGAAAGACATCCCTTATCTGCCCGTCGCCCTTGGCATAATTCACCGCGAGGCGAAGCCCTGCGACGTCTTCGGCGAGGGTCGCCTCGGCGGCGCCCTGCGCGGTGAAGGTGTCGAAATTGGCGTAGCCGACCTGCAGATAACCGTTCGTTCCCGACAGATCGGGCTTCTTCGTGATGAAGTTGATCGCGCCGCCGGTGGTGTTGCGCCCGAACAAGGTTCCCTGCGGCCCGCGCAGCACCTCGATGCGGTCGAGGTCGAAAAGTCCCATGCCGTGGCTGGTGCGCGGCGCGAGATAGACGTCGTCGAGATAGACGCCGACCGGCGAGGCCTGGTTGCTGTTATATTCGTTCGCGACCCCGATACCGCGCAGCGAGAAGTTCGGCTGCGTATTGCCATAGGGGCTGTTGATCTGGAGATTGGGAACAGCGTCGCCGAGCTGCGCCGAATTGGTGATGCCGCGATCGGCGAGCGTATCGCCGCCGAGCGCGGTGACCGCCAGCGGGACATCGAGCAGCGATTGTTCGCGGCGCTGCGCGGTGACGACGATATCGCCGTCGCTCGCGCCGATGTCGGCCGGGGGCGGTGCGTCCTGCGCCATCGCCAAGGTCGAGGCCGAAACGGCGAGCGCAGCCAGCGTGGCGCGCACAAAGGGCAAAGCTGCCATAGTCCTTCTCCCAAAAACCGGGGCTTCTGCGAGCCCTGTCGAGGATGAAGGCTAGGGCGGCGGGCGCGTCATGGCTTTAGCGCGCCTTGCAACGAGTTTTGACATTTCTTGCGCGGAAAAAGCGGCCTGTCGTTTTGGCGAAACCCGCAATAGAGATGGTCGCTTCACCGGCAGAGGGAATCGTTATGGCTCACGGAATCGCGCGCATCGGCAAGGATCATTATCGCACCGGGATCAATGTAAGCGGCCATGACCTGATCGGCGACGAAGGGCCGGGGCTCGGCGGAAAGAATGCGGGACCCGCACCCTATGACTTCCTGCTGGCGGGGCTTGGCGCCTGTACCGCCATCACGCTGCGCATGTACGCCGACCGCAAGGGCTGGCCGCTCGAATCGGTCGAGGTCGGCTTGCGATTGCTGAACAGGGACGGCCTCAGGATCGATCGCGTGCTGACGATCGCGGGACTGGACGACGAGCAGATGGCGCGGCTCGCCGATATCGCCGAGCGGACGCCGGTGACGCTGACGCTGAAGGGCGGCTTGCCGATCGACACGCGGCTCGCCTGACCGGAGCGCCACTGGACAAGTTGCGATCCACCACTTATATACCAGCCGTTATGGAAATCGAAACCGTCCCTGCTTCCGCTCCGCACAAGGGTCGCCCGCGCGAATTCTGCGTCGATGCGGCGCTGGCGTCGGCGCTGCGCGTCTTCTGGTCGAAGGGTTATGAGGGCGCGTCGATGGCCGACCTGACCGAGGCGATGGGGATCACCAAGCCGAGCTTGTACGCGGCCTTCGGCAACAAGGAAGCGCTCTTCAACAAGGCGCTCGACCTCTATGAGCGCGAGAAGCTCGATTATATGCACGCGGCGCTCGATGCGCCGACCGCGCGCGGGGTTGCCGAGCGGCTGATGTACGGCGCGCTCGACATGTACACCTGTCCCGAAAATCCCAACGGCTGCCTCGGCGTGATCACCTCGGTCGCATGCGGCGCCGAAGCCGAATGTATCCGCGGGGCCGTTCTCGAGCGCGGCGCGGTCGCGAAACGCGCGATGCTCGAACGCTTCGCGCGCGCGAAGGAGGAGGGCGATTTCCCGCCCGACACCGACGCCGAAGGCCTCGCGGCCTTTCTGACCGCGGTCAATCAGGGCATGTCGGTGCAGGCGGGCGCGGGTGCGACACGCGCAGAGCTCGAACGGCTTGTCGAAACCAGCCTGAAGTTGTGGCCGGGGCGTTAAAGCTGCGCATTTCCGGCCGAAAAACCGGCACCCACTTTTTCTGTAAATGCGCTGATAGAATTATTTTACTGACCGGTACAATATGGCCTTGACGCAGCGCAGCAAGACTTATATACCACCTAGTATACAAAGATAGGGCTCTCCCCCCGGGCCGGCCGCCGCAGGACATGATCGTGTGGCGGCCGGATCCATCATCACCGAATAGCATCCCGGGAACGCGTCCTGTTCCGGTCGGGCGTCCGATGGCGTTCGTCCGCAAGGCTTAACAGGGACCCCGCGCGCGCAGACGATGCGTGGCGCGGGACAGGGTGGCCGTCCTCTCCGAAGAGGGCCCTCTGGCACCAAGGACCATCATGACACCGGCCGGAAGCACGCGCTTCCGGCGCCGGGTTTCTGCGCCCCTCTCCCGCTCGCGGGGCGCAAGCGACCGAAGCGAACAAAAGAAGAGGGCATATCCATGACCGTCCACACTCCGATCGAAAAGCTCGACCCCGCCGACGCGAAGGTCCGCCGCGAACTCAGGACCTTGCTGCATCCCGCGCGCGGCCGCCGCGTCGCGTGGATCGGCGCATTCCTCATCCTCGTCATCGGCGCCTGGTGGCTGCTCCGCGATGGCGCGCCGCCGGCCGCCGCTGCGCCCGCGCCCGTGCTCACCGTCGCGGCGCCGATCGCGCGCGATGTGACGCTATGGGACGAATATATCGGCCGCTTCGAGGCATCGAAGGCGGTCGAGGTGCGCCCGCGCGTTTCGGGTGCGATCACCGGCATCCACTTCACCGACGGCCAGATCGTCCGTCAGGGCCAGCCGCTCTTCACCATCGACCCGCGTCCCTATCGTGCCGCGCTCGCCGAAGCGCGCGCATCGGCGGCGAGCGCGCGCAGCGACCTTGCGCTGGCAAGGCTCGAACTCGACCGCGCCGGCCGTCTCGTCGATATCGAGGCGGTGTCGCAGAGCGAGATCGACCGGCTGCGTGCCCGCGTCAACGCGGCCAACGCGGCGCTCGCCGGCGCCGACGCCCGCATCGCGGCGCGCGCGCTCGACGTCGAATTCACCACCGTCCGCGCGCCGCTGAGCGGCCGCATCTCGGACCGCCAGATCGACGCGGGCAACCTTGTGTCGGCGGGCGACGCCGGCGGCACGCTGCTCACGACGATCAACGCGCTCGACCCCGTCTATTTCACCTTCCAGGGTTCGGAGGCGCTGTTCCTCAAGACCAAGCGCGAGGGCGGCGACAAGGGAGCGGCGGTCGAAGTCCGCCTGCAGGATGAAGGCGACTATCGCTGGAAGGGCCGGCTCGACTTCACCGACAACGGCCTCGATCCGCGCTCGGGCACGATCCGCGCCCGCGCCAGCTTCGCCAACCCCGAAATGTTCCTGACCCCCGGGATGTTCGGCAACATGCGCCTGTCGACGGGCCAGACGGCGCGCGCGCTGCTGGTTCCCGCCGCCGCGGTGCAGACCGACCAGGCGCGCAAGATCGTCTATGTCGTCGGCAAGGATGGCATGGTCGCGGCGAAGCCGGTCGAGATCGGTCCCGACGTCGATGGCCTGCGCGTCATCCGGTCGGGCCTGACCCCGACCGACCGCGTTGTCATCAACGGTTACCAGTTCGCCCGCCCCGGCACCAAGGCGGTGACCAAGGCCGGCAAGATCGTTGCTGCGGCACCGAAAGCGGCTGCGGCCGCAATGACCGAACCGGTGTCGGCGCAGGCGACATTCGCAAAATGAGTTGAGTTAGTCCCTCCCCGCCGCGGGAGGGACCGGGGTGGGGTTTCGCGACCTCCCGTCAAGCCCGATGGCCCCACCCCATTTCGTCCCGGATTCGGTCCGGGGTCCGTTGCCCCTCCCTTCAAG
>NZ_JAEMQX010000079.1 GCF_016463645.1 Sphingopyxis sp.
GTCCTCGTCGCGGAAGCAGGGCGCGATCTGGAAATAGCGGTCGAAGCCCGCGACCATCAGCAACTGCTTGAACATCTGCGGCGCCTGCGGCAGCGCATAGAATTTGCCGGGGTGAACGCGGCTCGGCACGAGATAGTCGCGCGCGCCTTCGGGGCTGCTCGCGGTCAGGATCGGCGTCTGGAATTCGGTGAAGCCCTGATCGATCATCCGGCGGCGCAGCGACGAAATCACGTTCGAACGCAGCACGATATTCTTGTGCAGGCGCTCGCGGCGCAGATCGAGGAAGCGGTTCGTCAGGCGAATCTCCTCGGGATATTCGGTCTCGCCGAACACCGGGAGCGGCAGGCGCTCGGCCGCCGACTGCACGGTCACCGCGCTCGGGTAGATTTCGATCTCTCCGGTCGCGAGCTTCGGGTTCAGCGTTTCGGGCGATCGTGCGGCAACCTTGCCGGTGAAGGTCAGGACGGACTCGGGACCCAAAGCGTTCACCGTGGGATAGAGATCCGAACCGGTCTCGACCACGATCTGGGTGATGCCATAATGGTCGCGAAGATCGACGAACAGCACATTCGCATGTTCGCGCGTGCGATGCACCCAACCCGAAAGACGGACTTCCTCACCGACGTTGGCGGCGCGAAGATCTGCGCAGGTGTGGGTGCGATAGGCGTGCATTTTTCTCGTCTTTCAATGAATGAGGAAATCACTTTTAACGTGATTTATGGCCGCGCCTAAGGCAGGTGAACGCGCCATTTGTCAAGGGTCGAGGCGGTTTCAACAAGTCAGCCCGAGCCCGTCGAGCACCGCGCTGCCGAACAGCGCACGATCCGCGGGATCGGGTATCAGCCGACCCTGCGCAGCGCGCCAGCGGCGAAAATCCTCGCCATAGTCCGCGGCAACGCGCGCGGCATCGAGATGACAGCTTTTCGCCCAATGGCGGGTGAAGGCGATCCCCTCGCGATCAAGACATTCGACGACACGGGCATAGGCGTCGGCCGTACGCTGGCTGCGCGGGCCGTCGAAATCGATCACCGCATTGTGCGTAAAGCGCGCCGGCGCAAGCAATCCTTGCGCGCGATCCATGAAACGCACCGTGATGACGGTCGAACCGCCATGCCGCGCATAAACCTCGCAGATGCGTTCAAAGGCGCGCGCAAGATCGGCGCGGTCAATCGTGACCGACGCGTTGAACAGGTCCGCGAGCGGCCGGTGCGTATCGAGCCCCTCACCCCAGCTGCCATAGACCGGCGGATCGTCGACGTCGGGACCGCTCGCATAGCCCTGTTTCATGGCGAATTGCAGCAGCGCGCCGCGCGCCCACGGATAGTCGTCGAGCAGCCGGCCAAGCAGGCTGAGCGCGTCGTAACCCGCGCCCAGCTCGCCCGGCGTCGCGCGCGGATAATCGTCGCGCCACGGCTCGCGATAAAGGAAGCGCAGCATCGCGGGCCGCTTGAACGGCTTGTAGGGATTGACGATCATCTGGACAAAATCGGGATCCTGATCGAGCGCATAGGCCGTCGAAAAGCGACGGAAGTTGCCCGCGGCGAGCCAGTCCAGCGCCGCCGGTTCGACCTTGCGCAAATTCTGGATGGGGCGGACGAGGAATTTGGGCACGCTGTCGATCAGCAGCGCGGTGACGATACCGAGCGAACCGACGGGAAGCTGTGCCGCGGCGAAGAGTTCATCGTCGCGAAGCGGTGTCGACCCGGTCGCGGCGATGAAAGCGTCGCTCATCACGCCTGCGGTCGGTTCGATCCAGTGGATGCCGCCCGGGGTGACGATCTGTGCCGCGCGGATATGGTCCTGAATGCCGCCCCGCGCGATCATCGAGCCATGGGTCCCGGTTGCGCAGGCGCCCGCGAAGGTCTGACCATTGCCCGCACCGCTGGTCCAGAGCGAGCGCCCCTGTTCTTCCAGCTTGTCGGAAACCTCGTCGACGAGCGCACCCGCCTCGACGAGCATCAGCCCGGCCGCATCGACGCCCGGCCGCACATCGCCGGCGGCGACCCGGAAGCAGCGGTTGAAACGGCGGGTATGAAGGAGCCAGCTTTGCGAACTGATATTGACGTTCGACGGCGACCAGCCCGCACCGAGCGGCCGGACGCGGCGCTGCGCCCTCGCCGCCTGGACGAGCCAGTCGCGTACCGAGCGTGCGGCGATCGCGATCTCGTCGCGTCCGCGCTCCGCATCGCCGCTGCGCAGCGCGAAACGCGTTGCCGCCTCGCAGGTGCCGGTGCCGTGATAATTGGTCCAGCGGCCTTCTTCGCCGAGCTTCACGATCGGCATCACGCGTCTCCCAGCGGCAGGATGCCGGCATGCGCGCGCCACGCGACGGTGACGGGCCGCAGGAAACCGAAGGTGGCGATCGCGACGAGCATCTGGCGCCGCGTCGCGAAGACCCGGACGTCGCAGAGGCCGTGATCGGACTCGGGCGTCACGAACGGCTGCGCTGCCTGGGCGGCAAAGCCCCAGCCCTTCAGCGTCACGACCATCGATTCCTCGTCGAGCGGTCGCGGATTGGCGATCGAGAGGAAGATATCCGCCTGCCCTGCCAGATACTGGCCGAAAAGCAGCACAAAACCGAGCGCGGCGAGCGCCCAACCGAGCCACATCATGCTCCAAATCCCTTCGTCTTTTTCCCCGGCCGGCATTCCGGCTCCGCAACCCGAAGAGCGTGGGCAATTTTTCCTGCCCGTTCTTTTCAACTAGATGTATAGGCGCGCTATGCAAGTCCATCCGTTGATAGAAACCAACGCCGCGCTCGTCGAATTCTGCGACCTCATCCGGAGCAGCGATTTCATCGCGGTCGATACCGAATTCATGCGCGAAAACACGTTCTGGCCAGAGCTTTGCCTGATCCAGGTGGCCGACCGCAACCATGCCGCGGCGATCGATCCGATGGCGCAGGGTATCGATCTGAAGCCGCTGCTCGGCCTGCTCGTCGGCAATGAGGATATACTGAAGGTCTTTCACGCAGGCGGGCAGGATGTCGAAATCATCTTCAACCTGACCGGGAAGACGCCGCACCCGATCTTCGACACGCAGATCGGCCAGATGGCGCTCGGTCAGGCCGAGCAGGTCGGCTATTCGAACCTCGTCGAGGCGTGGATCGGCGTTCAGCTCGACAAGGGTGCGCGTTTTACCGACTGGAGCCGCCGCCCGCTCGACAAGCGCCAGATCGATTACGCCATCGGCGACGTCACGCACCTGGCGAAGATTTTCCCGATGATGCTCGACAAGCTGATCAAGACAGGGCGCGGCCACTGGCTCGACGAGGAAATGGAAAAGCTCGCCGATCCCGCCAACTACAGCGTCGATCCCGACAAGGCGTGGCAGCGGATCAAGATACCGACGCGCAAGGCCGATGTACTCGGCCGCCTGCAGGCGCTCGCGGCCTGGCGCGAGCGCGAAGCGCGGAACAAGAATCTGCCGCGCGGCCGCATCGTCAAGGACGAGACGCTCGCCGACCTCGCCGCGCATCCGCCGAAGGATCAGGACGGGCTCGGTCGCGTTCGCGGGCTATCGGCGACATGGCGGACGAACGATATCGGCGGCCGGTTGATGGACGCGATCGCGAACGCCAAGCCGATGTCGAAGGATGACATGCCCGACCGCGCCCCGCGCGGGCCGGGGCTGGGCAAGGAAGGTACGCTCGTCGCCGACCTGCTCAAGCTGCTGCTCAAGATCCGCGCGCGCGAGCTCAACGTCGCGGCGCGGCTGATCGCGCGGAGTGACGATCTCGAAGCCCTTGCCGCGGGCGCGCGCGAGGGTATCCAGATGATGCAAGGCTGGCGCCACGACGTGTTCGGTCATGCCGCGCTCGACCTCGTCGAAGGCCGGATGGGCTTTGCCGTCAAGAACGGCAAGCTGGTGATGAGCGAGATCGACGCCGCGACCGCCGCCGAAGTCTAGAGCAGGACGAGCTCGGGTTTGGCGTCGAGCGCCTGCGCGAGGACGCGCAGGCGGCGTTCGACCGATTCGCCCGCCAGGTGATGCCAGCCGGCGTCGAGCCCCAGTTTGAGCTTGCCATCGACGAGCGTAATGCCGCTCGCCTTCAGCGGTGCTTCGATCCCGCCGGTCAGGCGCTGTGCGAGGCGGATCGCAAGCCCCCATTGCCGCGCGCGCGCCAGCCGTTCGGCCGAGACGAGGCCGCCCATCGCGGGAAATTCGGCGTCGGCCCCGCCGAAGCCCGCGTAAAGCGCGCGCGCCAGCAGGATGCGCCCCGGAATGTCGATACTGCGCCAGTTGCCGTGCAGCCCGATCTCGGTCCCTCGCTCGGCGCGGAAATCGGGGTTCGCCGACCACGCGACGTCGCTGAGCAGGCTCGCGGCGAGGCGCACGCGGCTGTCGACGGGCGTCTCGTCGGCGAAAAGGGGCGCGATCCATTCGGCGATCGCGCGGCCGTGTGGCGCGAAGCGTGCGAGGCGGCGGCCCTCGAATTCGGCGGCGACGATCAGCGGGTCCTGCGCGCGCGTTTCGGCGTCGAGCGCCTGATAGAGCAGCCCTTCGCGCAGGCCCGACGACGATACGGTCATTTCGGGAACGTCGAGAATGTGGACGAGCGCAGCAAGCAGCGCGGCCGCATCGGGCAGCGCCGCGGCGCGGTTCGACGCCATGCCGGGAATCGCGCGTAATTCCTCGAAGCTCATTCTTCTGGTCGCGCGGATCAGGCGACGCAGCGCGGTGCGCGGGAAGGTATGCTGGTCGAGGACCGCGAGCGGATCCTTGGTGAGTTCGAGATCGAGGCGCGACAGGGCGCGCCACGAACCGCCGACGAGATAGAGCGGCAGGCCGGAGAGCCCCTCGCCCGGCCAGCCCGCCGCGCGGAGCATCTTGCGAACCGCGCGCTCGAACGCCTGGTCGCCATTCTCGCGCAGCGCCGGCAGGCGAAGCACGCCGAGCGGAAAGGATACGCGCCGGCCGACTTCGCCGTTCGCGACTTCGGCGAGTTCGAGGCTGCCGCCGCCGAGGTCGACCGCGATACCCCGCGCGTCGGGGATCGCTGCGAGCACGCCATGCCCTGCCGCTTCGGCCTCCTCTTCGCCCGACAAGAGACGGATTCTGAGCCCCGCCTCGGCGGCGGCGGCAATGAAATCGGGACCGTTCAGCGCATCGCGCACCGCGGCCGTCGCGACGCACTGGACTTCCTTAACATCCATATGCTTTGCCAGCAGCGCATAGCGGCGTAACGCGACGAGACCGCGTTCGGCATCCTCGGGTGCGATGCGCCCGTCGACCGAGAGTCCGCGGCCAAGGCCAGCGGCGACCTTTTCGTTGAAAATCACCGCGGGCGCGCGAGCCGGCCCCTCATAGACGACGATGCGCACCGAGTTCGAGCCGATGTCGATGACGGCGGATCGCCGGACCGCCTGTTTGGAAGTGCGCAGGAAGCTCAAATCCGTCTCAATCTTCACGCATGTCGAACGCCAGCGTCGGCACGTCCTGACGCTTGTGAAGCGCGGTGCCGCGGCCCGACAGCGAAGGGTTGTTCATAAAATAATGATGCAGGTTGAAGGGCTTGTCGCCCGGCACCACGCGCGCCGAGGTGCCGTCGGGCTGGAGGATCCAGCTTTGTTCATTGTCGATCAGGTTCGCGACGAGCACCTGATCCAGTATCTGGTCGTGCACGGTCGGATTTTCGATCGGGATCATATATTCGACGCGGCGGTCGAAGTTGCGCGGCATCCAGTCGGCGCTGCTGATGTAGAGTTTCGCCGCGCGGTGCGGCAACGGCGCGCCGTTCGCGAAGGCCCAGACGCGGCTATGCTCGAGAAAGCGGCCGACGACCGATTTGACGCGGATCGTTTCGGACAGGCCCGGAACGCCGGGGCGCAGACAGCAAATGCCGCGCACGATCAGTTCGATCGGCACCCCCGCCGCGCTTGCTTCGTAGAGCTTGTCGATGATGTCGGGGTCGACGAGGCTGTTCATTTTCGCCCACACGCCCGATGGCGCCCCCGCGCTCGCCATGGCGATTTCGGAATCGATCAGCTCGCTGAGATGCTGGCGCATGTTGAGCGGCGACATGGTGATGAGGTCGAGCCGTTCGGGTTCGACATAGCCGGTGATGTAATTGAACAGCTGTGCCGCATCGCGGCCGGCGCGCGGATCGGCCGTGAAAAAGCTGAGGTCGGTGTAGATGCGCGCGGTGACCGGGTGGTAATTGCCGGTGCCGAAGTGGCAATAGGTGCGATAGCCCTGCCCTTCACGGCGCACGACCATCGAGATTTTCGCATGCGTCTTCCACTCGATAAAGCCGTAGACGACCTGCACCCCGGCGCGTTCGAGCTGGTTCGCCCAGAGGAGGTTCTGTTCCTCGTCGAAGCGCGCCTTGAGCTCGACCACCGCGGTGACCGATTTGCCCGCCTCGGCCGCCTCGATCAACGCACGGATGACTGGCGACTGATTGCCCGCGCGGTAGAGCGTCTGCTTGATCGCGACGACGTCGGGATCGGCCGCCGCCTGGCGCAGGAAGGAGAGGACGACGTCGAAGCTCTCATAAGGGTGATGGACGACGATGTCCTTCGAACGGATCGCCGCGAAACAGTCGCCGCCATGTTCGCGGATCCGTTCGGGAAAACGTGCGGAGTAAGCGGGGAATTTGAGGTCGGGGCGGTCAACGTCGACCAGTGCGGAGAGCGCCGCGAGCCCGATGAAGCCACCGATCTTGGCAACGATCGCCTCGTGCCCCTGAATATCGGCGTTGAGTACCTCGGCGATCTCGCCGGGCATGTCGGCTTCGAGTTCGAGCAGGATCACGCGGCCGCGGCGGCGGCGGCGGATCGCCGTGCGGAACAGCCGGACCAGATCCTCGGCCTCTTCCTCGAGCTCGATATCGCTGTCGCGAATGATACGAAACACGCCCAATGAGCGGATCGCGAAACCCGGAAACAGCAAGTCGCCGAACAGCTCGATCAGATATTCGATCGGCACGAACGCGCCTGCTTCGCCAGGTACCGGCACGAAACGCGACAGCGAAGCCGGGATCATGACGAGTTCGCGCACCGTCTCGCCATTCGTCTTGCGCTGCAAGTCGAAGATGACCCCGAGGCCGCGGTTCGGGATGAAGGGAAAAGGATGCGCCGGGTCGAGCACCTGCGGGGTCAGGATCGGGAAAATCTGGTCGATGAAATATTGGCGCAGGGCGGAACGCAGCGCGTCCCTGTTCGACCCGGTGCCATGGACGACAATGCCCTGTTCGGCGAGCTGCCGGTGGAGCAGTTGCCATTCGCTCTGCTGCTGGTCGACGAGCCGGTTCACTTCGGCCTCGATCTCGGCGAGCTGCTGTCCCGGCGTGCGGCCGTCGGCCGACGGATCGTCGATGCCCTGAAGCTGCTGCCCCTTGAGGCCCGCGACGCGCACCATGAAGAATTCGTCAAGGTTGCTGCCCGAAATCGACAGGAAGCGCAGGCGTTCGAGCAGCGGATGCGCGGGGTTGCGCGCCTCTTCCATCACCCGCCGGTTGAAGGCGAGCCACGATAGCTCGCGATTGAAGAAACGCTCGGGGCCGAAGGTCGGCGGCGTTGCCACCGTGTGGGCATCATTGTCTGCGCGTAAGGAGCCGCCAGCTATCGACATGTCTTGTCATCCTGTCGTTCGAGGAGATCGGGATCGATGAGCCCCTGTGACAGTAATGTTTCACGGATGAGACGAATACCGATTCCGCCCCCCTTTTCGAGCGAGGCGGCGTCGAGCGCCGCAACGACGCGATGGATCATCGCATAGCTGCGTTCCATCCGCGGAACGATATAGGAAGCGACGCCCGGCGCAAGCGCGATCCCGCGCCGCGCGAAAAGCGCCTCGATCAGGTCGCGCGCCAGACAGTCGTCGGGATCGCCGATCGTCAGCACCGGCACCGCGGCGAGACGCGAGCGAAGATCGGGCAGCGCGATGCCCCAGTCCGCGGGCGGCGCGTCGGCGATGACGAGCAGCGGTGTGCCGCTCGCCTGCGCTGCGTTCCAAGCATGAAAAATCTCTTCTTCCGACACGCTGTCGTAGCCGTCGAGGACGCGACCACCGGTCTCGCACGCAAAGATCCGGCCGATCAGGCTGCGCCCCGAACCGCGCGGGCCGGTGAGTACGGCAGTGCGCACCGGCCAGGTCGCCGGGTGGCGCAGATATCGCACGGCATCGGCGTTGCTGGTGCCGACAATCAACGGATCGTTGCCGCTCCCCGCGCTCCAGTCGAGCGGGAGCGCTATTTGTCCCGATGGGCGCGCCATCAGCGGCTGATCCTGAGCTGACCGCCGCCTTCCTGCACCTTGAATCCGCGCGCGGCCAGCGCGGCCCTGAGCGCAGCGATATCGCCCCGGAAGCTCACGCGCATAACCGAAGTACCGCCGAGCGCGAGGCTTGTCGTCGAGGCCGACTGGACGCCGGCAACCCCGGCGACCGCACGCTCGGTCGCGGTGACCGAATCGACGTCGGGCGAACTATATTGGACGGTGAAGCTCTGTACGCCCGCCGCGGCCGTGGCCGGCACACTGGCGTCGGTTTCGCTCGGCAACACATCTTCGCCGGTTGCCACCTCTTCGGGCAGATCTTCCTTTTCAACCGGCTTTTCAAGGACAAGATAGGTGTCGGTCCGGAGAATGCCCGCGGCCAGCGCGTCGATATAGATACGGTCCATGCGCGCGACCGCCTTTTCCATCATGTCGGGCAGCGCGGCAGGGGTCGGACCTGTCATCGTGAAGCTGGAGATCAGCTTGCTGTCTGGACCGAAACGCGCGGTGAAATAGCCTTTGATGGGACCGCCGGGATAGCTGTACTCGACGCGCGCGATCGGCGTGAGCACGTCGGCGGCGCCATATTGATCGAGGATCACGCGCCACCAGACCCGGCCGCGGCGGCCGGTCTGACCGGAGTTCAGCAGCAAGGTATCGGCACCCGTGCCCGCGGCGCGGACATAGTCGATCGCGCTCTGTCCCGTATTATATTCGGCCCAGGCGCGCTGCCAGGCGCTGCGCTGTTCGAACACCTGCGGGATGCCATCGATCGAATAAACGGGGATGACGAGCAGCGGCGGCGAACGCAGCGTGCGACCGCTGACGCCGAGAATCTGGCCGGCGCGCACGCGGTCGAACTGGACGCCGAGTTTGGCGACATATCGGCGCGGACCGATCTGTTCTTCCTCGACGACGATCGCGGTGACGATGCCGTCGAGTACCGAATCGCCGAGCGCAGGCCCGTCGCTGCCGTTCAATTTGCGATAGAGTTGCGCCCAGCCCTTGCGCTGCGCCTCGCGCCAGCCCTTGGTCCGCGCGTCGTCGGCGTTGTCGCCGGTCACGTCGACCATGATGCCGCTCGCCAGAAAATCGCCGCTGCTGTTGATCGGGGTGATCCCGCGGTTTCCGCGCGTGATTTGGCCATCGACGATACCGGCGAGCAGAATAGCGAAGAGAAGACCGAAAAGCGCAGCCCAGCGCCAGTCGCGGGGACGTATGGCGTCGAAGGAGAAGCTCGGGGCGAAGCGGGGGAAAGCGGCCGAAATCATATCTTCTCTATGCTTTGTCCAAAAGCGAGGCGCCGGACAAGGAAATCATGGCATTTGTCCGCTGGAACCGTTAGTCGCGCGTGCCATGGATTCCAAGCACAACCAACCCGCCTCCTACACTTATGCCGAGGCTGGCGTATCGATCGAGACCGGCAACGCGCTGGTCCGTGCCATTGCCCCGCTCGCCCGTGCGACGCGCCGTCCGGGCGCCGACGCCGACCTCGGCGGCTTTGGCGGCTTCTTCGACCTGAAGGCAGCGGGGTTCAACGACCCCCTGCTCGTCGCGGCGAATGATGGCGTCGGCACCAAGCTGAAACTCGCGATCGAATCGGGCAGGCATGACGGCGTCGGGATCGATCTGGTCGCCATGTGCGCGAACGACCTGATCGTGCAGGGCGCCGAGCCGCTGTTCTTCCTCGATTATTATGCCACCGGCAAACTCGACAACGACGTCGCGACCGAAGTCGTCGCGAGCATCGCCGAGGGCTGCAAGCAGGCTGGATGCGCGTTGATCGGCGGCGAGACCGCCGAAATGCCGGGCATGTATTCGGACGGCGATTATGATCTCGCGGGTTTCTGCGTCGGCGCGGTCGAGCGCGACCAGGTGCTGACCGCCGACAAGGTCGCGGCGGGCGACGCCATTCTGGGCCTCGCCTCGTCGGGGGTGCATTCGAACGGCTTCTCGCTCGTGCGCCGCCTTGCCGCCGACAAGGGCTGGAAGCTCGACCGCCCTGCCCTGTTCGACCAGAACGTGCTGCTGATCGACGCGCTGATGGCGCCGACGCGCATCTATGTGAAGAGCCTGCTCCCGCTTGTGAAGACCGGCCATATCCACGCGCTCGCGCATATCACCGGCGGCGGGCTGCTCGAGAATATCCCGCGTATCCTGCCGAAAACCCTCCACGCTCACGTCGATGCCGATGCGTGGGAGCAGCCGCGACTGATGGCCTTCCTGCAGGCGCAGGGCAATATCGAGCCCGAAGAAATGGCGCGCACCTTCAACTGCGGGATCGGCATGGCGGTTGTCGTCGCCGAAGGCGATGTTGCCGAAGTCACTGCCGCACTCGAAGCCGCGGGCGAGACCGTGTTCCGCATCGGTCATATCGCCGAAGGCGAGAAAGGCTGCACCGTAACGGGCAGCGCCGAAACGTGGAGCGCGATGGGCGCGTGGAGCACCACGCACCACGGGTAATTCCTAAGGCCGTTCGCCCTGAGCTTGTCGAAGGGCCGTCCTTCCTTTTGAGGTTGAAAGAGAAGAGCAGTGCTTCGACAAGCTCAGCACGAACGGATTGAGGGGGCCGCGTCGTGACGAAAGCCAAAGTCGCCGTGCTCATTTCAGGCGCCGGCACCAATATGGCGGCGCTGCTTTACGCCGCGAAAGCGACCGACTGCCCCTATGAACTGGTGCTTGTCGCGAGCAACGACCCCGAAGCGGCGGGGCTGAAAATCGCCGAGGCCGAGGGCATCGCGACATGGAGTCTGTCGCACAAGGGCATGAACCGCGACGCCTTCGATGCGCTGGTCGACGAACAATTGCGCGGCGTCGGCGCCGAGTTCGTCGCGCTCGCGGGCTATATGCGAATTCTTTCGGACGATTTCGTCGCGCGCTGGGCGGGCAAGATGGTCAATATCCATCCCAGCCTGCTGCCGCTCTACAAGGGGCTGAACACCCACGCCCAAGCGATCGAGGCGGGCGACAAGTTCGGTGGGTGCAGCGTTCATATCGTGACGCCGGGCGTCGACGATGGCCCGGTGCTGGCTCAGACGCCGGTCGCGATCGTGCCGGGCGATACGGTCGAAACGCTGGCGCGCCGGGTGCAGTTCGCCGAACATCAGCTCTATCCCGCCACGCTCGCCGCCTTCGTGTCGCGCGAGCGCTCGCCCGACTACCTGCGCGGTCGCGTCCGCGACCTCGCGATGGCGCTGCCCGAGGCCGACGAGGTCGTGTCGCACGGCATGCCCTGCTTCGGGATCGTGAAGGGCAAGAAATTCGCCTATTTCACCGAGGATCATCATGGCGACGGCAAGATCGCGCTGCTGGTCAAGATCAGCGGCGCCGAGGAGCAGGCGATGCTGATCGAACTCGACGAAGACCGCTATTACCGTCCCGCCTATTTCGGCGACGGCTGGATCGGCATCCGGCTCGACCTTGGCGACACCGACTGGGACGCGATCGGCAAGTGGCTACGCAAGAGCTGGCTTGCGGTCGCGCCGAAAAAGCTGGCTGGACTGATGGGAGTGGCCGACGAGTTTTGACGAAAAAGGCCGCCGGATCGCTCCGGCGGCCTCTTCGGTTCGACTATGCCTTGCGGCTTAGCCGACGATTTCTTCGGGCTTGAAGAAGTAAGCGATTTCGATCGCGGCATTTTCTTCGCTGTCCGAACCGTGGACGGTGTTCGCTTCGATGCTCTCGGCGAGTTCCTTGCGGATCGTGCCGGGCTCGGCGTTCGCGGGGTTGGTCGCGCCCATGATGTCGCGGTTCGCCTGCATGGCATTCTCGCCTTCGAGAACCTGAACGACGACGGGACCGCTGATCATGAAATCGACGAGTTCGCCGAAGAAGGGACGTTCCTTGTGAACCGCGTAGAAGCCTTCGGCCTGTTCGCGGGTCATGTGGATGCGCTTCGAGGCGACGACGCGGAGGCCGGCGTCTTCGAGCATCTTGGTGACGGCGCCGGTGATGTTGCGGCGCGTCGCGTCGGGCTTGATGATCGAGAAAGTGCGAGTGACCGCCATGGGGGAAGCTCCTGATTGGTGTGTTATATGATGCGCGCGCCTCTAGCCGCGCTTTTGCCGTCCTGCAAGGACAGAGCGCCCGGTGTTTACGGCCCTTCCGACCAGCGGCCGTTTTCGTCCTGTTTCCAGAAGCGGTTGTCGACATCGTCGCGCGCGGCGAGCGCGCGCCAGAGTGCCCGCGCGTCGTCGATACGGCTGTTGTCGAAGAGGAGGAAGGTGCGTTCGAACCCCAGCGCTTCCTCGCGCCATTCGCCGTCGGCAAGTGCGAGATGGCTGGCGCGGTTGGGCGGAGACGGGTCGAGCGTACCCGCGACCAGGATCGGCTCGATCTCCTCATCGGGCGAGCCCGCATGACCGTGCGGCAGGAAACTCGCCGGCTGCAGCGTCCAGAGCGCCTCGTCTATCGCCTGCCGCTGCATCGCGGGCGCGGCGACCACCAGCAGGCGGTCGCCGTTCGCCAATACGCGCGTCGCCAAGGCAGGGAGCACCCGTTCGACCGGGTCGCGGGTCAGCCGGTAGAAGTCGACGCGCGCCATGCTCCCCTGCCCCGTATTGCTCAGCCCTCGTGGTTGGCGGCGATATAGCGGTCGAGCAGGCGCACGCCGTAACCCGTCGCGCCCTTCGCCCACACCGGGCCGTCCTTGTCGGCCCACGCCATGCCCGCGATGTCGAGATGCGCCCACGCGACGCCGTCCTCGACATAGCGCTTCAGGAATTGCGCAGCGGTGATCGAGCCGCCTTCGCGCGGACCCACATTCTTCATGTCGGCGATCGGGCTGTCGATCAGCTTGTCGTATGCCGGCGACAGCGGGAAGCGCCAGAGCCTGTTGTTCGATACGTCGCCCGCGGCGATCAGGTCGGCGGCGAGCTTGTCGTCGTTGGCGAAGATGCCCGCATATTCATGCCCGAGCGAGATCACCATCGCGCCGGTCAGCGTCGCGAGGTCGACGATCACCTTGGGATCATAGGTCTTTTGCGCCCAGCTGATCGCGTCGCAAAGGACGAGACGGCCTTCCGCGTCGGTGTTGAGCACCTCGACCGTCTGCCCCGACATCGTGCTGACAACATCGCCGGGGCGCATCGCATTGCCGTCGGGCATATTCTCGACGAGGCCGACCACGCCGACGACATTCGCCTTCGCCTTGCGGCCAGCGATCGCCTTGATCGCGCCCGCGACCGCGCCCGCTCCGCCCATGTCCCACTTCATCATGTCCATGCCAGCGGCAGGCTTGATGCTGATGCCGCCGGTGTCGAAGGTCACGCCCTTGCCGATGAAGACGACGGGCGCCTCACCCGGATTGCCGCCGTTCCAGCGCATCGCGAGCAAGCGGGGCGGGCGGGTCGAACCCTGTGCGACCCCAAGCAGCGCGCCCATGCCGAGCGCCTTCATCTGGCGCTCGTCGAGCACTTCGAGTTCGACACCGAGGTCGGCGAGATGCTGGCAGCGTTCGACGAAGCTTTCGGGATAGAGGATGTTCGGCGGCTCGGCGACGAGCGTCTGGGTCAGCGCGACGCCATCGGCGATCGCCTCGTTTTCGGCCCAGCGCGCCACGAGGTCGCCGTGCGGCGAGGCGATCGTCACGGTCTTGAGGCTCGGCTTCGCCTTGTCGGTGAGACGCGTGCGATAGGTGTCGAGACGCCAGTTGCGCAGTCGCGCGCCCATCGCAAAGGCGAGGACATCGTCGGCATCGCTCAGCCCAGCGCTCGCGAAATCGACATGGACATGCGTCACGCCGCTCGTCTGGAGCCTGGCGATCAGCGCCGCGCCGGCGCGTTCGAGGTCCTGTTCGCTGCCCTCGCCGATCCCGACAAGCAGCAGGCGCTTCGCCTGCTCGCCGTCGATCGCCGCGGTTTCGGCGACCGTGCCCGCCGCGCCTTCAAAGCGCGCCTGCGCTGCCGCGGCGCCGAGCAGCGCCCCGAGCGCACCGGCCTCGCCCTTGCGAACCGGAAAAGCGACGACGTCGGCAGACGCATCGATTTGCGCGACAAACTGAATGTCCATGCCTTAACTTTCTCATGCGATGATTGATTGGAACGTGGCGGACCGATAGGGGTTTCGCTTGCGAGTTGCAAAAACAAAGCTGCCGGTCCAAGCGGGCAAATGTCTATATAGGGTTCGGGACAAAGGGATTAAATGAGCTGGGCTTTGTTCCATCGGGCAGCGCGTGCGCGGCAGTTCTGGCTGGCGACGGCGAGCGGCGCGGCCTTGGCCGCTTGCCCTGTGCTGGCCCAGACGAACGACGAATCGGCCCGGCCTACGCAGGTCACGGACCAGCCCGATCTGCAAACCCCTGACACCTCCCCCGTGACGCCCGACGCGCCTGAGGTAACGGGCGAGGAACAGATCGGCTTCGCCGCCGACAACCTCAATTACGACAGCGACACCGAAGTCGTCATTGCCGAGGGCAATGTCCAGATGAACCGCGAGGCGATCGAAATGCGCGCGGACAAGGTGACGTGGAACCGGCAGACAGGGAAGGTTTTCGCCGAGGGTAATGTCACGATCAAAAATCCCGAAGGTGATACCGCCTATGGTGACAAGATCGAACTGACCGACAGCCTGCGCGACGGGGTCGTCGAAAATCTGCTCGTCGTGCTCGACAATGGCTCGCGCCTCGCCGCGATCAGGGGCACACGCTTCGACAATGGCAATATCGAGCTGGAGAACGCCGCCTACACCCCCTGTCCGGTCGAGGACGACGCGGGTTGCCCCAGAAATCCGAGCTGGCAGGTCCGCGCTGTCCGCGTGCTTTACGACCGGGCGAAAAACAAGGTCCGCTACAAGGGCGCCCGGATCGAGATTTTCGGCCTGCCCCTGATTCCGCTGCCCGGTCTCAGCCATTCGATCAACAACGAGGCGAGCAGCGGCATCCTGGTCCCCGAAATCCGGCTCGACCGCAGCAACGGGTTCGAAATTGCCGTTCCCTATTATCTGCGGCTCGCCCCCGATCGCGACATGACGATCACGCCACACCTCTATACGAGCGCGGCACCGATGATCGAGGGCGAGTTCCGGGCGCTGACCGATATCGGATCGTTCCGCATCAACGGCTATGCGACCTATGGCTCGCTCGTCCCGCTGACCGGCGAGGATCCCGATAGTCAGAAGCGCTTTCGCGGCTACCTCGAAAGCGCGGGCAAGTTCCAGTTCGATCCGCGCTGGAGCCTCAGCTATTCGGGACGCATCGCGACCGACCGCACCTTCATGCGGCGTTACGACATCAGCCGCGATGACCGGCTGCGCTCGACCTTCGAACTCGAGCGGATCGGCGGCAACTCCTATCTGTCGATCGCCGGCTGGGCGACGCAGACGCTGCGCGTCAACGACGTCCAGGGGCAGCAGGCGGTCGCGCTCCCGGTGATCGATTATCGCCAGCGCTTTGCCGATCCGCTGCTCGGCGGACAGTTTGAACTGCAGCTCAATACGCTCGCGATCGGGCGAACCGCAGGACAGGACACGCAGCGCGCCTTTGCCGGCGCCCGCTGGGATCTGCGCGGACTGACCGCGCTTGGTCAGGAAGTGACGCTGACCGCACTGGTGCGCGGCGACGTTTATCACAGCGACGAGAATCTGCTGACAGCCATCCCCGGCTATCGCGGAAAATCGGGGTGGGAGGCGCGCGCGATCGCCGCGGTTGCGGCCGATATGCGCTGGCCCTTCATCGGCGAATTCGCGGGCGGCACGCAGACGCTGACGCCGCGCGTCCAGATTGTCGCGACCCCGCCGATCAAGAATCTGGACATACCGAACGAGGATTCGCGCGCCTTCGATCTCGAGGACAGCAACCTGTTCGCGATCAACCGCTTCAACGGCCATGACCGGTTCGAGGACGGCGCACGCGTCACCTATGGCGTCGAATGGAATTACAGCCGCCCGGGCTTCAACATCAACAGCATCGTCGGGCAAAGCTATCGCCTGTCGGACAAGCCCGCGCTCTTCCCTGACGGCACCGGACTCACCGACCGCACGTCGGACATCGTCGGGCGCACGACGATTGCCTATCGCGACTTCCTGCGCCTCACACACCGCTTCCGGCTCGACAAGGACAATCTGGCAGTTCGTCGCAACGAATTCGACGCGACGATCGGCAGCCGCTCGACATATGCCGTGCTCGGCTATTCGCGGCTCAACCGCGACATCCTGCTCCTCGGCGAGGATTTGCAGGACCGCGAAGAAGTCCGCGCCGGCGGGCGCGTCGCCTTTGCAAAACATTGGTCGGTATTCGGCTCAGCCATCGTCGACCTGACCCAGCGCAGCGATGATCCGCTGAGCAACGCCGACGGGTTCGAACCGATTCGTCACCGGCTCGGCGTCGCGTATGACGACGAGTGCCTGTCGATCGCGCTCACCTGGCGCCGCGACTATGCCGATACCGGCGACGCGCGACGCGGCAACAGCTTCTCGTTCCGCATCGCCTTCCGCAATCTGGGGTTCTGACGGCGGGTTCCGGTATCGCCCGGTCTATCCTTCGCTCAGCCTAGGTTCAGCGTCGAAGGCGTAGGGAGGCCACCAAATGGCTCCTTTGGCGGATTGCGCTGGACCATCGGGCGTGTCCGCTGATACGGAGCGTCCGGACTTTCTCGAATAGGGTAAAGATGACCAAATTT
>NZ_JAEMQX010000080.1:0-234 GCF_016463645.1 Sphingopyxis sp.
ACTCTTTGGCCTGCACGGTACGGCGTTGCAGAGTTCGCGATGTTCGACGCGAGCATCATCATGCGCTGGCTGCGCAGCTGCAACGCCGTACCGTGCAGGCCAAAGAGTTTCTCGGATGCCATCATCAACTTCCTTTCGCCGGGATCCGGCCGGTTGGCACAGACGCGCGGAAAAACACCAAGGCATGATGCAATGGGCGTGCCAAACCATTATTATTGATGTTTTTCAATATCT
>NZ_JAEMQX010000080.1:244-16817 GCF_016463645.1 Sphingopyxis sp.
GCTGTGAACGACGCTCGTCAAAAATCTGACGATGCCGCACGCCGAGCCGCAAAACCGCGCATCAAACCGCGACTGGCACGCTTCCTGCAAATTATCGGGAGACCATTTTGGACCTACAGGAGATGGACCTTGTTCCGTAACATTCTCGTGCGCCTTGCAACCTGCGCCGCCGCTGTTTCGCTCGCCGCCCCGATCGCGGCACAGGCGCAGCAGAGCAATGAGGATTGGCAGACGATCGACGTACTGACCAACATGGTCGCCAATGCGATGGGCCGGAGCGCCATCCCGGTCGATCGCCGCATCAAGCTCGCGCGCTGCCCCGAACAGGCATCGGTCACCGCGATCGACGCCCAGACACTCGCGGTCCGCTGCGCCTCGCTCGGCTGGCGCCTGCGCGTACCGATGACCGGTCCCACCGATGCGTCGCCGGTCGCGGCCAGTTTCGTTCGTCCCACGGCAAGTGCACCCGTCATTCGCCGCGGCGACAACGTCCGCGTGACGATCGAAACCGCCACCTATTCGATCAGCTATGCCGCTATCGCGACGCAGGATGGTCGCCTTGGCGAAACGATCGCCCTGCGCGGAAACGATGCCAAATCGACGCTCAGTGCGACCGTCACTGGAGCCGGCCGCGCCCGCCTCGACGACTGACTCCTCCCTCGCTTACGCACGCACAGGCCCGGGCTGTCGGCTTTCCGACGGCGCCGGGCCTTTCTTTTCTCTTTTTTGCGATGAGCGGCCTTAATCGCCCGAAACAGCGTCCGTTAAAGCCTTCGTGAACCGCGTCGTCACTTTTCTGACGGCACCGGATGGAGGCCTTTATGTCGGGTGACAGCAAGATCGGACCAGTCGGCGGCATCGGCCGCACCGGCCCGCTGCGCAAGGTCGCCGGCGAGACGGTCGCGGCGATGCGTGCGCCGGCGCAGCTCCAGCCGGCGCAGGACAATCTGCCGACCGCGCGCCTGAGCCGCCTCGCAACCAGCCTCGCCGACCAGGCGCCGCCGGTCGACGTCGCACGCGTCGCGTCGCTGCGCACCGCGATCGGAAACGGCAGCTATGGCGTCCACCCCGCGATCATCGCGAGCGCGATGCTCGATTTCCACAGCCGCGGGGGCGAATGATGCAGGCACAGATGGAAGTCCTGCAATCGCGACTCAACGATCTGGTCGGCGCGCTCGACGGGCACGACGCCGGCGCGATCATCGCTGCGACCGAGGAGCTTGCGACCGCTGTTATCCTGTTCCGCGGAACGGCCATCCCCGCGGGGAGCGAGCATCGCGCGCGCGCGCTGATGGGCCAGACGCTGAGCCAGCTCGAAGCCGCCGCAATGCGCGTCAATATCCTGAAGAACTGGACGCGTCAGAGGATTGACAAGAATCATGAAATCCGCGGCATCAAACCGCGGGGCGCGGCTTTAAGCTACTGATGCATAGTTAATTTCCGGGCATTTCCTCGAAATGGCACGATGATTGCTTTTGGTCTGCTGAACAAGCGGAACCAAGAGCCATGAACGCAATCAACAACTCCAATGCAGCGAACCGCGTCGCGGCACCCGTCATGGACGCGGTGCAGAACGCGTCGGCGCGCACGGGGATCGATTTCGATTATCTGTTCGACGTCGCGCGCGTCGAAAGCGGCTATAATCCGACTGCGAAGGCGCCGACCTCGTCGGCGCGCGGCCTCTATCAGTTCACCAGGCAGACCTGGCTCGCGACGCTCGATCGCCATGGCGCGAACCACGGCCTCGCCTGGGCTGCCGACGCGATCGGCCGCGACGCATCGGGCCGGCTGACCGTCGCCGACCCCGTCCTCCGCCAGCAGATACTCGACCTGCGCGACGATCCGACGGCGTCGTCGAGCATGGCCGCAGCGCTCACCGGCGACAATCGCGACTATCTCGAAAGCCGGATCGGCCGTGCTGCCGAGCCCGTCGACCTCTATCTCGCGCATTTCCTGGGAAGCGGCGGCGCCGCCAAATTCCTTACCGCGCTCGAGGCCAATCCCGACCAGCCCGGCGCATCGATGATGCCCGAGGCGGCCGCCGCCAACCACTCGGTCTTCTATGCCCCCGACGGCAGCATGCGCAGCCTTGCCGAGATCCGCGAACGCTTTCGCGTGAAACTCGAGGACGGCGGCAAGATCGAAAATATGAAGCCCTTCGCCCCCTCGGGCTGGCACGCGCAGGCGAGCAGTTCGAGCGGCCTTGCGGGCGCCGGCGGGGGACGTCCTCCGCTTCAGATGATGGATATCCAGCCTATGCCGAAGAAGCTCTCGATGGGCTTTGCCGCCGATGCCTATCGGCGGCTTGCGTCGCTTTCGGGAGGCGCGGCATGACCGCGGGCTTCAGCCTTCGCAATTTCGCACGCTTCGCCGGCGTCTCCGCGCTGCCGGCGGGGATGCTGATCCTCGTCGCGCTGATGGTGATCCCGGTTTCGCCGCTGATCCTCGACATCAGCTTCGTCGCGAACATCATGATCAGCCTCCTGATCCTGATGGTCGCGCTGCAGGCGTCGAAACCGCTCGACTTCTCGGCATTCCCGACCGTGCTGCTGCTCGCGACGCTGTTCCGCCTCGCGCTGAATGTCGCCTCGACGCGCGTCGTACTCGTCCACGGCCACGAAGGCACCGCCTCGGCGGGCCATGTCATCGAGGCATTCGGCCAAGTACTGATCGGCGGCGATTATGTCGTCGGCCTGTTCGTTTTCGTCGTGCTGATGATCATCAACCTGATCGTGATCACCAAGGGCGCGGGCCGCGTATCCGAAGTGTCGGCGCGCTTCACGCTCGACGCCCTTCCCGGCAAGCAGATGGCGATCGACGCCGATCTCAATGCCGGTCTGCTCACCCCCGAAGAGGCGAAGGCGCGCCGCGTCGAAGTCGGCACCGAAGCCGATTTCTACGGGTCGATGGACGGCGCCTCGAAATTCGTGAAGGGCGACGCCGTCGCCGGCCTGCTGATCCTCTTCGTCAACATCGTCGGCGGGCTGATCCTCGGCATCTTCAGTCACGGGCTCAGCCTGTCCGAAGCCGGCAGCACCTATATCACGCTCGCGATCGGCGACGCGCTCGTCGCGCAGATCCCGGCGCTTTTGCTGTCGATCGCCGCCGCCGCGATCGTCACCCGCGTCTCCTCGCCCTTCGATCTCAGCGGCCAGATCGGCAGCCAGTTCTCCTCGCCCGCAATCTGGATGGCGGTCGGCGGCATCCTGTTCATTCTCGGCCTCGTGCCCGCGATGCCGCAGATGCTGATCCTGCCCGCCGCGGCGCTGGCGTTCGGTATCGGCTGGCAGCTCCGCCGCGCCGAAGCCGCGGTCGCCGACCTGCCCGAACCCGCCGCGCCCGCGCCCGATCCGTCGCATATCGAATGGGCCGATGTCAGCGACGCGAGCGCATGTCAGCTCGAGATCGGCTATGCGCTCGTCACTCTCGTCGACGAACGCAAGGGATCGCCGCTGATGACGCGCATCACGGGAATCCGCCGTCAGTTGTCGAAGGAACTCGGCTTCGTCGTGCCGCCGGTGAAGGTCACCGACGACCTGTCGCTGCCCGGCAACGTCTATCGCATCTCGGTCGCCGGGGTGATCGTCGGCGAGGACGAGGTCTTCCCCAACGAGATGCTAGCGCTCGATTCGGGCGACCTCGTCACCAAGGTGACCGGCCGGCCGTGCAAGGATCCGACCTTCGGCCTCGACGCGCTGTGGATCCCGAAGGCGATGCAGAATGAAGCGATCGCGGCGGGCTACACCGTCGTCGATCCGGCCACCGTGGTGGCCACCCACCTCAACAACAATATCGTCGGCTCGGCCGCAGAACTGTTCGGCATCGACGACGCGCAGGCGCTGCTCGACAATCTCAAGTCGCATTATCCGCAGCTCGCCCAGAATCTGAGCCCGCAAGGCTATTCGCTGCCGCGCGTCGCGAGCCTCTGCAAGGCACTGCTCGTCGAGCGCGTGCCGCTGCGCGATTTCCGCAAGATCGCCGAGGCGATGGTCGCGCTGTCGTCGCAGCAGCTCGGCGAGATCGATCTTGTCGAAGCGGTGCGTCAGCGCATCGGCGCGCTGATCGTCCAGACGATCGTGCCGAGCCGCATGCCGCTTCCCGTCGTCACCTTCAGCCCCGAGGTCGAAGTGCTGCTGAATCAGGCGGTACGGGCCAACCCCGCCGCCGAATGGCCGTTCGAGCACGGCATGGCGATGACGATCATCGAACAGGTCGGCCAGGCGGTCGAACCGCTGCTGCTGCAGACGCGCAGCTTCGCGCTCGTCGCGTCGCCGATCTGCCGCTCGGCTCTCTCGCGCCTCGTGCGCGCGACCTTCCCCGACGTCGCCGTCATCTCCTACCTCGAGATTCCGGCGACCAAGCAGACCGAAATCGTCGCGACGATCGGCGCCGAAGTGCCGCGCCTCGCGTCCGGGGCCGATGCCCATATGGAGGACCAACCGCATGAGAATTGAGCCCGCCGAGCATTTTGCCGGGCCGATCGGCCGGACGCCGCGCGCGCGCGGCTATGGCGAGAACGTCGAGGCGCTGGTCGAGGAATATTCGCCGCTGGTCCGCAAGATCGCATGGCAGGTGTTTTCGCGCGTATCGCGGACGAGCGAACTCGACGACCTCATCCAGACCGGGCTGATCGCACTGATCGAAGCGAGCCGGAATTATGAGGAACGCGGTTTCGCCTTCGCCACCTATGCGACAACCCGCATCCGCGGCGCGATGATCGACCAGCTACGCCGCGAGGCCGATGTCGGCCGTTCGGCGATGGTCGCGGCGAAGCGAATCCAGACGATGCGCGCCGCGCTCGAACAACAGCTGATGCGCGCGCCGACCCCCGTCGAAATGGCGGTCGCGTTCGACATGTCGGCAGAGGACTATTTCGCGCTCGAGCGCAACGCGACACACGGTCGGTCCACCTCGCTCGACGAACTTACCGAAATCGGGGCGTTCCTTGCCGCTGACGAGGATGCCGGTGCCGACGAGCGCTGCGAGCAGGAGGATCTGATGGGCGCGCTGCGCCAGTGTGTCGGCCGCCTCTCCGAGCGCGAGCAGATGGTGCTCCAGCTCTATTTCTTCGAGGAGCTCAACCTCCACGAGATCGGCCTGACGCTCGACGTCAGCGCCGCGCGCATCTGCCAGATCAAGCGTGAGGCGATGATCAAGGTCGATCACATGATGAAGGAAATGACCGACTAGCGGCGGCACCGGGCACGGCGCGCGCGACCAGTCGGCGCCGCGCCCGACCGGGGGGAGAGTCAGGCCGCCAGCGGCGGAACCGCCTGCCGGATCCGGCCGATCTTTTCGAAATAGCTCGCCATGCGTTCGGCCCCGCCGTCAGTCAGGCGCACGATCGTGCGGCGGCGGTCGCGTTCGTCGATCGACCGGTGCACGAAACCAAGGCCTTCGAGCGCGGCTATCATACGCAGTCCCGACGACAGCGGCACGCCGGCGCCGGTCGCGAGGTCGCTCGCACCGAGCGCGCGGCCGTTCGCGGCGGCCAGCATCAGGTCGAGCATCATGTCCCAGACCGGTCCCGACATTTCGGCGCTGCCGAAATGGCTGCGGCGGATGCGCCGGACCTGGATGCTGAACGACAGCTGGTCGAGCAGCTCCGATTTCGGCGCCGCGTCGGCCCGCGCGGGATCGACGACGCGCACGGTCGCTGCCGGCGTGTCCTTGCCGCGGCTTGCGAGCAGTTCGTGGATCTGGTCGACCCGCGATTTCAGCTCGGCAATTTCTTGGTTCGAAAATTGCTGCATGTGATGCTCCCGGGGAGCCACATATCAGGCCGTAACGTCGTTCCGCCGACCGGACGATCCCGATGCATAGATGATCAGCAACAGGATCGGGTATGATATATAAACCGAAAGGAGCGAATAGGGTCGCGCCAGTATCTCCGAGAACATATATTTCTGGATGTGCCCGAAGATGGCGATGAGCTGCCACCCGGTAATCCAGTAGGGCCAGAAACTGTGCGCCTTCATGGCGATGAACCAGAAGCTCAGCAGCACCAGCACGTCTATGACGAAGATATTCAGTTCGATATCGGTCCAGGTCGGAAAGGGCGTAACGGCACTGGTGAGGACCGACGCGATCAGCGCGGTGTAAGCCGCCCATCTTTCAAGGGGGCCACCGCGTCTGATCGCGACGGCCACCGTGATGAGCAGTACAACATAATAGATCGCGACGGACCACATTGTGGCTGTCAGCCTTTCTTGCGGATCAGCCGGCCTTCGCGAACGGCGCCCTGGCGCCCGACAGGTCGTTGCTGCCTTCGTCGACCAGCTTCGCCGCCGGTTTGACGCCCGCGCCGAACATGCGCGCGCCAAGTCCGACTTCCTTCTGCGTCACCGTAAGCGCCAGATGCGCATCGGTCAGCAGCTGGCGGACTTCCCCGGCGGCGGCGAGCGCATTCGCGACCTTCGCCATCGCTTCCTGGCCGACAATCGCGGACATGTTGGTCTCGCGGCGGGCGGCGGGCAGTGTCGCGGCGAGCCGGGCGATACGGATCATCGCCTCGTCGATGGCGTCTTCGGCGTGGTGCAGGTCGGAAGCGATCTTCTTCGCCGCAGAAACTCGTTGATTCAGCATCTTCTTTTTCCTTGAAAAAGAATGCTACCGGTTCCCCCCCGCAGCATTCGTTCGAACATCAAGTCAGAACACGACCGAGTCCGACAAGGATCGAATAGAGGGCGGAGAAGGCCAAAATTGTCGCAAATGCGATCAGGATCGGCCAGATTATCCTTTCCATCAACCCATGCCGGTTGGCCGGCTGGGACGCGGTAGGAAATGGCGAACCAATATCGAAAAATCGCCGAAACGAACTGCGCCCCGGTTCGCCTTCGTCGGACTTGGGGGCCTCGCCTAGGTCGATCAGTTGATATGTCAAAGGCTGATAAGGGGTAACATGGTCGAAGACACCGTTAACCGCCAGGATACGCGCCGCCTCTATCCTGTTAGAAACATTAAGTTTCTTTAACACACGCCGAACCCGCTCGTCGACGGTATGGGGCGAAACGTTCATCAGCCGCGCAATCTGCTTGGAATTTTTGTGCTCATAAACATGCCGCAGCGTTTCAATCTGCGCGGCAGACAGCAGGCTGATGTAATTGTCGGGGTCGCCTTGCACGGCCGTTGGAATAGAGCATCACGAGTCGAAATCAAGGTCGGTAGCCAGCTAATTTCCTGTCTGCCCTATTCCCGGTCACCGGTGTCGCGCGATTCGGCCAGCCAAGCGACGAGCCCCTAGCGGCCCTCCTTGAGCGTGCGATAGCGCTGGATCGACTTTTCGATGTGCCGGCGCGCGGCGCGGCGCGCGGCGACGGGGTCTCCCGCCTCGATCGCCGCGACGATCGCCTCATGGTCGCGGTTGATCGTATGGGCATAGCGCTGGTGCCGGACCGGATCGTCGCCCTGGAGATAAAGTCGCCGCGACGGCACCAGCCGCACGCCGAGAAACTGGGTGAAGCGCAGGAAATAGGGATTGCCCGTCGCGCTCGCGATGGCGGCGTGAAAGGCCGCGTCCGCGGAAACCGACGCATCGACGTCACTGCTGTCCTCCATCGCGGCCAGCGTCCGGCGCAGTTCGGCCAGATCGGCGTCGGTCCGGCGCCGCGCGGCAAGGTCGGCCATCTCGACCTCGAAACCCATGCGCATTTCGAGCAGCTTCAGCACATCGTCGATCTCGCCGATTTCTTCGGCGGTGACCTGAAAAGCACGATATTGCGCGCCGTCGGGAACATAGGCGCCCGAACCGCGCCGCGATTCGAGCAATCCTCGCGCTGCGAGCCGCGAATAGGCTTCGCGCACGACAGTGCGGCTGACGCCGAAACTCTCGGTGATTTCCCTTTCGGTCGGGAAGCGCGACCCGACGGGCATCTCGCCCGTTTCGATCTGCTCCTCGAAGCGCTGGACCAGATCGTCGGCCAGCGATGCCGCCTTGGTTACCGCCATACCCGGTGCGTTATCATCGCGTTTCGCAACTGGCTAGGGCCTGAAATCGGCGCGCTGCGCGTCGACATAGCCGTTCCAGTCCGCCTGCGTCGCAAAGTCGCCGCCGCGGTCCCACGCCGCGCCACTGTAATAGACGAAGGGGCGTCCGGGCTGCACGCGCACGAGGATCAGATAATTGTCGGAGTCCTCGGCAAAGCCCGCGAAGGCGGCCGGATCGACGATCACCGCCGCCGCCATCCGGCCCTTTTCGCCATCGGCGGGACCCCACCAGCTCATCCGCGCGCCGGCGCTGTCCTTTTCGATCTCGCCCGGCTTGTCGCCATTGATCGGGCGCTTTGAAATGCCGATGCCGACGATCAGTTCGGCATCGCTGTTCGAAGCGATGGTCGAGGTCAGCCGTGTGAAATTGGTGCCCGCCGGCAGCGTGAAGCGCCGCGTCTCCTGCACCGTGCGCAGGGTATCGACCGGCCATGGCGCATAGTCGACGGTGAAGTCGGCGATGTCGGGTCCCGATTTCAGGATATGCGGCCGGACATAGTTGCGCGAGGTCCACAGCTTGTTGTCGTGCCAGATGCCGAGACCGCCGATCCCGCGCCCCGTGCCGACATTATAGAAATCGACCCCCTCGCCATGGTCGGCATGCTGGTCGCCGGTGCGCAGCTGGCGGTCCATGAAAGGCCAGCGCACGCGCTTGCCCCACGCGTCGATCCCCGACGACGAGGGGGGCTCCGCCTTTTCAAGCGCGTGGCCATAAATGCGGTATGCGATCCGGTCGTTTTCCCAGAGCAGATCATCGAAGCGATAGTCGGCGATCACCACCGCGGCGCGCGCCTTTTGCTCGTCGGCCGTCGCGGGCCGCATCGGCTTGTGCTCCTGCCCGATCGCCGGGGCGGCGAGCAACGCCAGCGCAAGAAAGATTGTTCGCATCACCAACTCCACATTGTTCCGTCCTCGAGCCGGTTCACCGGCAGATAGGCGCGGGCATAAGGAAAAGTTCCGGCGAGCGCCTCATCGATGTCGACGCCGAGCCCCGGCGCGTCGCCGGGGTGGAGCATGCCGTCCGCAAAGCGCCAGGCATGCGGAAAGACAGCGTCGGTTTCCGGGGTATGGCGCATATATTCCTGGATTCCGAAGTTCGGGATCGCCAGCCCGAGGTGGAGCGCCGCCGCCATCGTCACCGGCGACAGGTCGGTCGCGCCGTGGCAGCCGGTGCGGACCTGATAAAGGTCGGCGAGCGAGGCGATCTGGCGCATATGGGTGATCCCGCCCGCGTGGAGCACGGTTGCGCGGATATAGTCGATCAGCCGGTTCTCGATCAGCGCCTTGCAGTCCCAGACCGACGAGAAAATCTCGCCGACGGCGAGCGGCGTCGTCGTGTGCTCGCGGATCAGGCGAAACGCCTCCTGATCCTCGGCGGGGGTCGCATCCTCGATCCAGAAGGGCCGCCAGGGCTCGAGATCCTTGCCGAGACGCGCCGCCTCGATCGGGGTCAGCCGGTGGTGGATATCGTGGAGCAGATGGACGTCCCAGCCGAGCGCCTCGCGCGCCGCGGCGAAGAGTTCGGGCACGATGCGCATATATTTCGCGGTCGACCAGACATTCTCGGTCGGCAGGTCGTTGTCGGCTGGCTCGTAGAAATAGCGGTCCTTGCTGACGCCATAGGTCGACGCCATGCCCGGCACCCCGCACTGCAGGCGGATCGCCTTGTAACCCTGCCGCTGGTAATCGAGCGCCGCCTCGATCGTGTCCGCTATCGTCGTGCCGTTGGCATGGCCATAGACCATGCAGCCCTCGCGCGACGCGCCGCCGAGCAACTGATAGACCGGCAGCCCGGCGACCTTGCCCTTGATATCCCACAGCGCCATGTCGATCGCGGCGATCGCAGCCATCGTCACCGGACCGCGCCGCCAATAGGCACCCTTGTAGAGATATTGCCAGATATCCTCGATCCGGTGCGCGTCGCGACCGATCAGACAGGGGATCACATGCTCCGAAAGATAGGCCGCGACCGCGAGTTCGCGGCCGTTGAGCGTTGCGTCGCCGACACCGGTGGTGCCGTCGTCGCATTCGATCTTCAGCGTCGTGAAATTGCGGCCCGGCGAGGTCAATATCACGCGGACTGACAAGATCTTCGGCATCCCGTCCTCTCTGGTCATACGGCTAGTTGTGTGACAACCTTATTGACTTCCCGCTAAAAAGGAAAGAGATATGTCACCGGTGTCATGCAAGCCGGACCGGGTCATCGGGAGAGGTGAAATATGCGAAGCGCCCGGCGCGCCATGGCCGCGGCAAGTTTGTCCGGCGCCCTGCTGTTTTGCAGCCTGGCTTCCAGCGCTGCCGATCCCGCGGGCACGGCGCAGCCCCATTTATGGCCCGCGCTGTCCGCGCCCACCGTTGATCCGGTGATCGAAAGGCGCATCGATGCGCTGCTTTCCGCGATGTCGATCGAGCAGAAGGTCGGGCAGATCATCCAGGGCGATATCGGCAGCACGACCCCCGAGGATGTCGCGCAATATCATCTCGGTTCGATCCTCAACGGCGGCAGTTCGTCGCCCGGCGGCGACGAATTCGGCCCGGCCTCGGCGTGGGTCGCGGCAGCCGATGCCTATTATGAGGCGTCGATGCGTCCGAACGGCGACCTGCCACGCATCCCTGTCATGTGGGGGTCGGATGCGGTCCACGGCCACAACAACATCGTCGGCGCAACGCTCTTTCCGCACAATATCGGTCTCGGCGCGGCGCGAAATCCCGCGTTGATGGAAAGGATCGGCGAGGTCACCGCGACCGAGATGCGCGTGACAGGGCTCGACTGGACCTTCGCACCGACGATCGCGGTCGCGCGCGACGACCGCTGGGGCCGCACCTATGAAAGCTTCGGCGAGGATCCGGCTATCGCTGAATCCTATGCCGCCGCACTCGTCCACGGCATTCAGGGACGGAAAGGCGACGCCGACTGGCTCAGGGGCGCCCACATCATCGCCACCGCCAAGCATTTCCTGGCCGACGGCGGCACTTCGGACGGCCGCGACCGCGGCGATGCGAAGATCGACGAGGCCGGGCTGATCCGCCTCCACGCTCCCGCTTACGTCGCTGCGCTGGGTGCCGACGTCCAAAGCGTAATGGCGAGCTTTTCGGGGTGGAATGGCGTCAAGATGCACGGCAATGAAAGCCTGCTTACTGGCGTACTCAAGCAGCGCTGGGGCTTCGACGGCCTCGTCGTCGGCGATTGGGACGGCCACGCCAAGGTACCGGGCTGTTCGCCCACCGACTGCCCCGCGTCGATCGCTGCGGGGCTCGACCTCTATATGGGACCCGCGAGCTGGAAGGGTCTCTACGCCTCCACGCTTGCCGCGGCGCAATCGGGCAAGCTGTCGATGGCGCGACTCGACGATGCGGTGCGCCGCATATTGCGCGTCAAGCTGCGCACCGGCCTGTTCGAGGAGGGCAAGCCTTCAGCGCGGCCCTATGCCGCGCGTTACGAGCTTCTCGGCGCGCCCGAACATCGCGCCGTGGCACGGCAGGCGGTGCGCGAATCGCTTGTCCTGCTCCGGAATGACGGGGTGCTTCCGCTCAAAACCGACACCCGCATCCTCGTCGCGGGCGACGGGGCCGACAATGTCGCCAAGCAATCGGGCGGCTGGACGCTTACCTGGCAAGGCACCGGCACGCTACCCGGGCATTTCCCCGGCGCGACCTCGATCTTCGCCGGCGTGCGCGACGCCGTGACGGCAGGCGGCGGCACCGCCGAGCTGTCGGTGGAGGGCCGCTTCACGACCAGACCCGATGCGGCGATCGTCGTGTTCGGCGAGGATCCTTATGCCGAATTCCAGGGCGACCGCGCCGACCTCTATTTCGACGATACGCGCGGCAATCTCGACGTGATGAAGCGGCTGAAGGCTGCGGGCATTCCCGTCGTTGCGATCTTCCTTTCGGGCCGGCCGCTTTGGGTCAATCGCCATATCAACGCCGCCGACGCATTCGTCGCGGCGTGGCTCCCGGGGTCCGAAGGCGGCGGGGTCGCCGATGTCCTGTTCGGCAAGGCGGACTTCAAGGGCAAGCTTCCCTTCTCCTGGCCCGCCGACGCGAAGGGCGCGCCGCTCAATGTGGGCGATCCGGACTACAAGCCACTCTATCCCTTCGGATTCGGCCTCACCCTCACCGACCGCAAGTCCGCGTCGCGGCTTTCCGAAGACCCCGGCATCGTCGTCGAACAACCGCTCACGGGCCCGATCTTCGCGCGCGGCCGCGCGGTCGGCACCCGGCTGCTCCAGATCGACGGTGCCAACGACAGCCCGCAGGTGATCAGCGGCGCCGCGGACAATGGCGCGATCGCGGTGCGCCCCGTCGACCGGGATGCGCAGGAGGATGCGCGCGAAATCATCTGGTCGGGCAGGTCGCGCGGGACGCTGATCGTCGCCAACCCGCGTGCCGCCGACCTGTCGCGTGCCGGGCCGCTCGCGCTCACGCTCGACCTCCGTGTCGATCAGGCGCCCGCCGGACCCGCGACGCTCGAACTGCGCTGCGGCGCCGGCTGCACGGCGCGGCTCGATATCGCGCCACGCCTCTCCGCTATCGCAGCCAAGGGCTGGCAGACGCTGTCGGTCCCGCTCGCCTGCCTGTCCGGCGCGCAGCTCGATAAAGTCACCGCGCCTTTCGCGCTTTCGTCGGGCATGCCGATGCGTCTTACCCTCTCCTCGATCGCCCTAACGCCCGTAAAGGAAACGCCATGTCGCTGAGCCTTTTTGCCCTGATGATGACCGCCCCTGCCGCAGCGGTGGCGCCAGCCGAACCCGTCATGCCGAAGCCCGCGGAGATCCTCGCCCAGACGCGCCGCGTCGCCGACTGGCAGCTTGCGCATCGCGAAGCCTGGGACAAGATGCCCGCCGCGCGGCCGAGCGTGCGCGAACCGCGCGACTGGCAGCAGGCAACCTTCTGGGTCGCGCTCACCGATCTCGCCGAACGGGACGCGCGCTATCGCGACCCCGTCGTCGAGCTTGGCCGCGCGCAGAAATGGCAGCTCGGCAAGCTCGCCTACCATGCCGACGACCAGCTGATCGCGCAGGCGTGGGAATGGGCGGCGCGCAACGGCGGCGGTGCCGAGGCGCTCGGTCCGGCAAGGGCCTATTTCGACAATGTCTTTACCAACCGCCGGACGAACAGTCTCGAATTCGTCCCTACCCAGCCGGGCGGAGGCTATTCACTATGCACCGAACGCTGGTGCTGGTGCGATGCTCTGTTCATGGCGCCGCCGACGATGCTGCGCATCGGCAGCGCGACCGGAGACAAACGCTATGCCGATTTCGTCCACGCCGAATGGAAGGCGACGACCGACTATCTCTACGACCCGAGCGAAGACCTGTATTTCCGCGATAGCCGCTTTTTCGGGATGCGCGATGCCAAGGGGCGCAAACTGTTCTGGAGCCGCGGCAACGGCTGGGTGATGGGCGGCCTCGTCCGCGTGCTGCAGGTGCTGGGCGAGGACGATCCGCAGCGGCGCTATTATGAAGCTCTCTTCAGAAAGATGGCGGCGAAACTCGTCACACTGCAAAAACCCGACGGATATTGGCCCGCGTCGCTGCTCGACCAGGATCCGGGCACGCCGCCCGAATCGAGCGGCACCGCCTTTTTCACCTACGCCTTCGCCTGGGGCGTCGACAACGGCCTGCTCGACCGCAAGGTCTATGAGCCCGCGGCCGTGCGCGGCTGGGCCGCGCTGCAGCGCGCGGTGCAGCCCGACGGCATGCTCGGCTGGGTCCAGCAGGTCGGCGACCGCCCCGACAGCGTATCGGCCGAGGAGACGCAATTTTACGGCTCGGGCGCTTTCCTGCTCGCCGGCACCGCCATGTACGACCTGTCGCAAAGGCGCCCGAAGTTCTGAAATTGGCCGGCGGAAACGCTTTTCGGCCGCAGGTCGCAGTTAGATTGACTTCACGCCACAGTTGTATTACATCTGAAATGACACCGGTATCAATTTTTCTTTCGCAAAATGACACCGGTAGCAAATATTCATCGCCGGCATCGCGACCGGTGGAACAGGGAGAGGGAATATGAAATTACGCCCGGTCATGATGACCCGCGCCGCGCTCCTCGCGTCGGCCGCGCTTGCCACTGCCGCCCCCGCCTGGAGCCAGGAGGCACCTGCCGAAATCGAAAGCGACCAGCCCGCGGCAGTTGACGGCGGCGACGAGATCCTCGTCACCGGCACCCGCGCGACGCAGCGCAGCTCGATCGAGTTCAAGCGCGCCGCCGACGTCGTCGTCGACGGCCTCGTCAGCGACGAGATCGGCGCGACTCCCGACAATTCGGTCGGCGACACGCTCGAACGCATCGTCGGCGTCTCGGCCGACCGCTTCAAGGGCAATGCCAACGAACTGTCGGTGCGCGGCCTCGGCCCGACCTTGAGCTTCTCGACCTTCAACGGCCGCGAGGTGTCGACCGCAGGGCCCGACCGATCGGTCGCCTTCCAGCAATTCCCGTCCGAACTCGTCAACGGCGTGCTCGTCTATAAATCGCAACGCGCCGATTTCCTCGAAGGCGGCGTCGGCGGGGTCATCGAGCTACGCTCGATGAAGCCGCTCGATTACGGCAAGCGGCGTATCCAGTTCGAGGTACGCGGCGATTTCCAGCCGCAGGACAATGACGTCTACCAGCATGACGGCCTCGGCTATCGCGCCAACTTCTCCTACACCGACCAATATTCGACCGGCATCGGCGATATCGGCGTGTCGATCGGCTACCAGCGGCAGGACACGACCGCGCCCGAGGACTATTACAACGCCAATTCGACCTTCCAGCTCTGCAACACCTCGGCTAACAACCCCTTCCAGCTGACGGGCTCGACCGCGGTACAGACGGGCGCCGGCGCCAACCAGAATTGCACCTTCGCGACCGGCCCGCGCAGCGCCGGCACTCCGCCCGTAGTGGTCGGCGAGACACGCGGCGATGCCTATTTCGCCAATTCGTCGCGCAGTTTCCGCACCCAGACGACCTCCGAAGTCCGCGACGGCCTGATCGGCGCGATCCAGTGGCGCCCGTCGCCCGATTTCGAAATCGCGCTCGACGGCCAATATTCGAAGCGCAACAGCCTCGAGGATCGTAACGTCCTTGGCATCACCGAGGGATTGCGCGGCGTCCAGCCGCTGATCATCGGCAACGGCAGCAATGGCTATTCGCCCGGCGCGCTGATCAGCTATCGCGGCAATTCGAACCTCGAAAACCAGCTCGAAACGCGTCGGCGTATCGAGGAATATCTGGGCGGCGGCTTGAGCCTCATCTGGTCGCCCGACCGTTGGAACGTATCGTTCGACGCCTCCTATTCGAACAGCCACCGCACCGAGACGCAAAAACAGACGCGCATGCGCTCGACGCGCCGCGTCGGCTATACGCTGAGCTATGAGGACGACGATGTCGTGCCGGTGGTCGAGTTCGAGAATTTCGACATCACCGATCCGAACCTGTTCCTCGCGAGCGCGAACAATTCCGTCTATGCGCGCAACCGTTTCGTCACCGACCGCAAGGACCGCATCTGGGCGGCACGGCTCGACATCGACCGCGAGCTCGACGGCTTTTTCACCGGGATCAAGTTCGGCGGCCGCGTGTCCGATCACCACCGCACCAACGACAATGCGCGCAACACCGATCTCAACACGATCCCGGGCACCCCGGCAGAGGTCGCCGCGCTGATCACACGCGCGAACCAGCAGTGCCGCGTCCCCTTCACGACCACCAGTTACATGAGGGGCATGGGTACGAACGTCACAAAATGGGCGACCTTCGACAACGACTGCCTGTTCCGCACCTTCGCCGGCAGCGATGACGCGCTGCCCTATCCGGCCGATGGGCGCGACCCGAGCGACATCGACGTGACCGAGCGCATCTATGCCGCCTATGCGATGGCGAATTTCGAATCCTCGGCGGGCAGCGTGCCGTTCAGCGGCAATGTCGGCCTGCGCTGGGTCAAGACCGACATCACCTCGGTCGGTTTCCGTCAACCCTATCGTATCGTCGTCGATACGGTCGGCGATACATATTCGATCGGCGTCGATCCCGGCCGCCCGCTCGAAACGAACCGCGCGAAGGGCAGCTATGACTATTTCCTGCCATCGGCGAATATCGCCTTCGATCTGTCGGACGAGGTCAAGCTGCGCCTCGCCGCCTATCGCGCAATCGCGCGGTCGGGGATCGAAAGCTTCGGCGCGGGGGTCAATCTCAACCCGACTACCTCGGCCAGCGGCGTCGACAATATCATTTTCAACGCGACCACCGGCAACCCGAACCTCAAGCCGCTGCGGGCCTGGAACCTCGATGCCAGCCTCGAACTCTATGCGTCGCAGGATACGCTGATCTCGGTCGCCGGCTATTATAAATGGGCGAAGGGCACGGTGATCAGCGCCGAAGAGCCGATCCCCACCGACGTCACGATCACGACGATCCGCGACGGCGGCGCGCCCGTGACCGAAACCGTCACGATCAGTCCGGTCGCGCCGACCAACGACCTCGAAACGCGCCATCTCTATGGCATCGAAGCGACCGCGAGCCACGCCTTCACCTGGCTGCCCGATCCGCTCGACGGCTTCGGCATCCAGGGGTCGGTCAACCGCGCCTTCGCCAATTTCGAATATCCCGA
>NZ_JAEMQX010000081.1 GCF_016463645.1 Sphingopyxis sp.
CAGAGCCAGGTGTCGGTGCGCGGCGTGTCGGCGGGCCAGATCGCGCGCGACCAGCCCGGGGTCAAGGAACAGGTCGGCGTCTATCTCGACGAATCGGTCGTCTCGCTTTCGCTCTTCACGCCCGATCTCGACCTGTTCGACCTCAACCGCGTCGAAACGCTGCGCGGGCCGCAGGGCACACTCTTCGGCTCGGGATCGGTCGGCGGCACGCTGCGCTACATCACCAACCAGCCGACCACCGACCGCATCGAGGGCAAGATCGAAGGCAATGTGAATCTCGTCGACGGCGACGATTTCGGCGGGCACCTCAAGGGCGCGATCAACCTGCCGCTCGGTTCCAACCTCGCGATGCGCGCGGTCGGCTATTACACGCGCTACGGCGGCTTCATCGACGCGCTGCGCGAAGGCGGCGGCGTGAGCGAGGACGTCAACAGCGGCGAACGCTACGGCGGCCGGGTGTCGCTGCGCTGGGAACCCGCCGACGGGCTCTCGATCACGCCGCGTTTCCTCTACCAGAAGGTCACGACCGACGGCTTCAACCGGCAGGAAGTCTATAATCTCTATGCCAACCGGTTCACGACGACGCGGCCGCAGGTCGCCTTCGAGGAGCGCCAGCAATATCTGCTGCTCGACGAGGCGTTCGAGGACGAGGTCAAGCTCTTCGACCTGACGATGAACTATACCGGCGATACGATCGGCGTGACGTCGGTCACCACCTACACCGACCGCGACATCCTCGTCAGCCGTGACGCGAGCGCGCTCACCGGCAGCGTGTCGTCCGACCTCGGCTTCCCCGACGCCGGCATCCTGCTGCCCTCGAACCTCGTCGACACCACCGGCGTCAAACAGTTCACGCAGGAGGTACGCGTCAATTCCGCCGGCGACGGCCCCTTTCAGTGGCTGATCGGCGGCTATTACGCGAACGTCAAACGCGACTATACCCAGCGCCTGCCGACGCCGGGCTACGACGCTTTCACCAACCAGTTCTTCATCGACGCGTGCAACGCCGATCCCGACGATTGCGGCCCCGGCGGCGTGCCGCTCACCGCCGCCGATATCGCGAACGGGTTCGGCCCCGATTCGCCGTACAACGCCGACATTCCCTATGACCTGTCGCAGATCGCGATCTTCGGCGAGGTCAGTTACGACTTCACCGATCGCCTCACCGCGACGGTCGGCGGGCGCTACTATGCCTTCGACGAAAGCCGCCGCTTCGTGTCCGGCGGCCTGTTCCCCAACGGCGACAATGCGCGCGACAAGACCTCGTCGACCGGCTTCTCGCCGCGCCTGCTGCTGAGCTACGACGTCGCCGACGGCATCACGCTCAATGCCCAGGCGTCGAAGGGCTTCCGTCTCGGCGGCGTCAACGATCCCTTGAACCTGCCGCTCTGCGACGGCGGCAATGCGGGCGGTCCCGATGCCGAAACCTTCGGCGGCCGGCCGCGCTACGACGACGAGACGCTGTGGAACTATGAAGGCGGGGTGAAGGCGCAGTTCGGCGGCATCACCTTCAACGCCGCGGGCTTCTACACCAAAATCAGTAATCTGCAGGTCACCGCCGATGCCGGCAGCTGCTCGTCACGCATCGTCTTCAACGCCGACGCGCATACGATGGGGCTCGAATTCGAGCTGTCGGCGAGCCCGGTCGCGGGCCTCGATCTCGGGGTGTCGGGCAGCTATGTCGAGGCCGAATTCGATTCGACGCTGACCCGCCCGGACGGGACGGTGATCGAAGGGATCCGCAACGGCAACCGCCTGCCCTCGGTCCCCCGGTTCCAGATGGCGGCGAACGCGACCTACAGCTTCCCGATCGACGCGTCGGGAAACACCAGCGCCTTCGTCACCGCCTCCTTCCAGCACGTCGGCAGCCGCTACACCCAGCCCGGCGATCAGGAAAACAACCCGCGGACCTTCGAACATGGCTTCACCTTCGGCGGCGCGCCGATCGGCTCGGCGACCACGCTCGACCTTAAGCTGCCCGACTATCAGCTCGTCAATCTCGGCGCAGGGATCGAGTTTCCGGATGAGCTCGAAATCTCGGTCTATGTGAACAATCTGCTAGACGAAAATGCGCTGCTCGCGTTCGACCGCGAACGCGGCGGCCGCGCGCGTCTCGGCTTTGCGACGAACCAGCCGCGGACCTTCGGCGTCACGGTGCGCAAGGGCTTCTGAGGGGCGGCAACGGGGCCGGATCGCAGGCACGGTCCGGCCCCTTTTTCGCCCTGAAATGCTGCACAAAATTTGTGCAGCATTGCCGTAATTTTAGCCTTCCCAACATGACATTAATATGGCATTCATTGGGTCAACAGTTTCAGGAGGGGAGAGCCTGAAAGGCTGGGCCGGGACGCAAGTCCCGGCCCTCTTTTTTTGTGCGCAGCATGGGAAGTGCCAAAAATCTTCGGTTTTCAGGGGTTTTTGTGCATATCGCGCAGCACGGAAAACACGCACCGGCTGCCGTCATCCGGCAGAATCGAATCGCTGACGACGAGTCTGCCGCCGTCTTCAGGGACATGGATCGACCGGCCGATCCCGACCTCGGCGCTGCCCCATTGCGCCCACTATTTCGCCGCATTGCCCCGCCCGCAATCGCGCGCGTGCGGCGGGTGCCGTCGGTCCGTTTTCCGCGCAGCCGCCCCTTCGCGCCGAAGGCGGAGGGCCGCCCCGGCCGCAAGGAGCATCGCGCCCTGACCGGGGGGCGTCATGCCGCCGTCTCGGACTGCGAGAACATGAAGGCGTTGCCGTCGGGATCATAGAAGGTGAGCAGTTTCACCAACCCCGGAATATGCTGGATATCCCCGTCCTGCCGCACTCCCTCGGCATCGAGATGCGCCTTGGCTTCCTCGATGTCTGCGACCTCGAACACGTTGGTCGCGCCGCCGCCCTGCACGACGTTTTCGACCTCGCTGAGGCCGATATTCACGCCCGCCATCGGCGTCTTCATTTCGCACCAGCCGATCTCGTCGGCACGGTAGAGCAGTTCGCACTGCATCACCCGCGCGTACCAGGCGATCGACGCGGTCATGTCCTTCACCCCCATCGAACAGGTAAGCTCGGATCCGATCTGCAACGCCATGCCATTCCCTTTCCACACATGGCCCCGTCAGCGCGAGGCTCCCGGGGAGCCTTGGTAATCCGGAGAAAGTCGAACGCTCCGGATTGCCACGCCCGATCTTGCGGGGCTCGCAATGACGGCATGAAAGAATCGGGGGAATTCCCAACTCCCTTGCCTCGATAGTCCGGTTTGTATAGTTAGTTGCAAATGCGGTCAACCTCGCCCGATTCCCTGCTCGCGCAACTCACCAGCCATCGCTGGCTGGTACCGCTGCTGGCCGACCTTGCTGCGCACAGGGGCGCGCGTTTCGTGGAACTGATCCACCGCCTCGGCCTGTCCCGCGACAGCTGCGCGCGAACGCTCGACGCCGCAGCCGCCATCGGCTGGGTGCAACGCAACCCGGGCCACGGCCATCCGCTGCGCCCCGAATATATCCTCACGGAAAAGGGAAACGCCGCCGCGGCGCGCGCGGCAACGATCGCCGAAGCGCAGCGCGCGATCGGCCTGCCGACCGGCGCCGCGACGCGCTGGGGTCTGCCGCTCGTCGCCGGGATCGGCGCGGGACACGACCGCTTCAACGCCCTGTCGCGCCTGCTCGCTCCCGCCACCCCGCGCGCCCTGTCTCAGGGTTTGAGCGCGCTCGGCAGGTACGGGCTGGTGACGCGCGAAGTGCTGGACATGCGTCCGCCGGCCAGCCGCTATGATCTGACGGGAAGCGGGCGGATACTGGCGGAAGCCTGCGTCTAGGCCAGCGCCGCCTTCACGAAATCGGCCGCGCGCTCGCCGATCATGATGCTCGGCGCATTGGTGTTGCCGCTGACCAGCCGCGGCATGATGCTCGCATCGGCGACCCACAGCCCGTCGATGCCGTTCAGCTTCAGCGCCGGATCGACCACGGCATCGGCGTCGCTGCCCATGCGGCACGTGCCCACCGGATGATAGACGGTGTCGGCGCGGCTGCGGATCAGCGCGTCGAGCGCCGCATCGTCGTCGAGATCGACGGGATGCCGGTCGACGCCCGCATAGTCGGACAGCGGCGGCGCGGCGGCGATCCGGTGCATCATCCGCACGCCCGCGCGCAGCGTCGCCATGTCGCGCTCGTCGGTCAGGAAGCCGGGGTCGATCAGCGGCGCCGCCGCGGCATCGCCCGACGCCAGCGTCACGCTCCCCCGGCTTTCGGGTCGCAGCACGCAGGCATGGCACGAAAAGCCGTGCCCCCTCACCTTCGTGCGGCCATGGTCCTCGAGCATCGCGGGCACGAAATGATACTGGATGTCGGGCGCGGGTAGCCCGGGCCGCGATTTCCAGAAACCGCCGGCCTCGGCGAAACAGGTCGTCATGATCCCCGTGCGCCGCTTGCGATGCTCGAATATCGCCTTCACCATCCGCCAGGTGCCGCCGGCGCTGTCGCCGAACGGATCGGTCGAGCGCGTCTCCCAGCTCGACACATAATCGATATGATCCTGCAGATTTGCGCCGACGCCCGCGCGGTCGGCGACGACATCGACGCCCTTGTCCCTGAGATGCGCTGCGGGCCCGATCCCCGACAGCATCAATATCTGCGGGCTGTTGAAGGCGCCCGCCGACAGGATCACCCCGCCGCGTGCGCGCAATGTCTCGCGCCGCGATCCGCGGCGGATCACGACGCCGGTTGCGCGTCCATCCTCGACGACGATCTTCTCGACCAGAGCGCCCGTGCGCACCGCGAAATTGCCATGCTCGCACAGCGGCTCGACATAGGCGCGCGCCGCCGACCAGCGCTCGCCACCCTTCTGGGTCACCTGATAAAGGCCGAAGCCCTCCTGTTGCGCACCGTTGAAGTCGGGGGTGCGCGGCAATTGCAGCGCCGCCGCGCTTTCGATGAAGCGCCGGCTCGTCACATTGGGCCAGCGCTGGTCCATCACGTTGAGCGGACCGCCGGCGCCGTGAAACTCGTCGCCGCCACGCTCGTTGCCCTCGCTGCGCCTGAAGAAGGGCAGCACCTCGGCGTAGCTCCATCCCGTGGCGCCGAGCGCGGCCCACTGGTCATAGTCGAAGGCATGGCCGCGGATATAGACCATCGCGTTGATCGCGCTCGATCCGCCCAGCCCGCGCCCGCGCGGCTGATATCCGGTGCGGCCGTTCAGCCCCGGCTGCGGCAGGGTCTCGTAGCGATAGTTCGACGATTTGGGGATGAAGGGCATGAATCCCGGCGTCTTGACCCGCACCGTGTCGTTGCGCCCGCCCGCCTCGACCAGGCAGACGGTGCGCGAGCCGTCCTCGGCAAGCCTTCCCGCCGCCGCGCTTCCTGCGCTGCCGCCGCCGATGACGATGATGTCGAACTGATCCATGCTTGCGACTCCCTCACGCCGCCTTCTGGCGGTCGCCCGACGCTTACATGAATGTCATTAGAGGGCGAAGCAAGCGCCGGATGAGGCAGCTCTACTCCGCCGCTTCCTCGACCGGCCGCCCCGCCGCCCAGCGCTCCCTGATCATCGCGCTCGTCGCACGGCTGCCGTCGTGGCTCCAGCCGGGCTCGCGCCACATATAGCCGAGCTTGTGCTTCCACGGCGCCGCCCACACGTCCTTCGCGATCCCGACCCATTCGTGCACCGCGGCCCACAATATGTTGAAGCTGCCGAGCTGCTTCACAATGCCATAACGCACCGGATCGTCGTCGCGTTCGGCAACGAAGCTGCCGAACATCCGGTCCCAGATGATGAAGACCCCGGCATAATTGGCGTCGAGGTAGCGCGGGTTCACCCCGTGATGGACGCGGTGGTGCGACGGCGTGTTCATCACCGCCTCGAACCATTTGGGCAGCCGCCTGATCGCCTCGGTATGGATCCAGAACTGGTAGATCAGGTTCAGCCCCGCGCAGAAGAACACCATCGCGGGCGGAAAACCGATCAGGAACAGGGGCAGCCGGAACAGGAAGGTCAGGCTGAAGAAACCCGTCCACGTCTGCCGGAGCGCGGTCGAGAGATTATAGTGCTGGCTCGAATGATGGATGACATGGCTCGCCCAGAACCAGCGCACGCGGTGCGCGCTCCTGTGAAAGGCGTAATAGGCGAGGTCGTCGAGGAAGAAGCAGAGGATCCACGCCCACCACCAGCTCGCAAATTCGATTCCGATGTCGAACAGGCGGAACTGATAGACCCACACCGCCATGCCGATCACCGCCGCGCCGACGAGGGCGCCCGCGACCTGGCTCACCGTCCCGAGCATCAGCGAGGTCAGCGTATCGCGCGCCTCGTACCGGCTCCTGTCGGCACGCAGCGAGATGATCATCTCGGCGATCAGCAGCAGGATGAACGCGGGAACCGCATAGACGACGGGATCGGGCAATTCAGGCACGCACGATCTCCCGCATCCGGCTGGCCCACATCCCCGCATCCTTCCCCAGTTGCAGCGTCACCGCGCCGAACGTCTTCTCGGGCATCGTCAGCGTCAGGAAATCCTTGTCGAGCCGCCCGATGACACTCGCGTCGACCGGGCGCGCCGCAAAGAAATTGCCGTGCGCGCGCACCAGCATCATCCGCCCCTCGGCATTCTGCACGATCGCGGCGAAGCCCGCCCGGTCGCGCGCGACCTCGACCCCATGGAATCCCGCCTCGGCCTCTTCGGCAAGGCGGATCGCGTGCGCGGCATCCTCGATCCGCGGGTCGGCACCCAGTCCCATCGTCCGCACCAGCCAGGCGACGAAAAGCACCGCGAGCAGCGATGCGCCGAGCTGGAGCAACTCGGCTTGCGTCATTTCTCCCCCGCGAGCGCGTCGAGCATCGGGCGCAGTCCGGCAAGGTCGTAACCCGCCTTCGCCGCCGCATCCACGATACCGTCGACGTCGTCGCCCGCACGGGCGCGTGTCAGCGCCCAGAGGTGCGTCGAGCGCGTGCCCGAGCGGCAATAGGCGAGGATCGGCCCCGTCGCGCTCGACAGCAATTTGTCGAGCGCATCGATCTGCGCATGGCTGAACCCCGCGTGGCCGATCGGGATCGCGGCATAGGCGAGCCCCTCGGCCGCGCAGGCGGTGGAGATATGCTCGCCCTGCGGCGCCGCGGGTTCCTCGCCGTCGGGCCGGTTGTTGACGACCATGGCAAAGCCTTGCGCCTTCGCCTCGGCGACGTCCTCGATACCGATCTGGGGTGCGACGCTATATTGGGCGGAAAGGGGTCTGAAATCGCTCATGCCGGCGATCTAATCCCACCACGCGCTTGCTGACAAGCGTGAAGGTGCAATCAATATTGCCGGATGACGTTCAGGAACGCGTCGCCCCACGCCTCCAGCTTCTTGCCGCCGACACCCGGGATATCGGCCAGCGCGCTCCGCGTCGCGGGGCGGTCGCTCGCCATCGCGCGCAGCACCGCGTCGTGGAAGATCACATAGGGCGGCACGCCGGCCTCGGCGGCAAGCTCGCGCCGCATCGCGCGCAGCGCGTCGAACAGCGGATCGCCGACCGGGTTCGCCGCCGCGCGGTCGGCGCGACCGGCGCGCTGCGTGCGCTTCACCGGCGGCTCGGCGATCAGCACCGCCGTCTCGCCCTTCATCATCGCGCGTCCGGCGGGGCCGAACATCAGCCCGCCATGCTCGGTCGTCTGCAGCGCCTCGCGCGCGACGAGCGTCCGGACGAGCGGCTTGATCAGCCGTGCCTCCTCGCCTTCGACGATCCCGAATACCGAGAGCTTGTCGTGGCCGCGGCTCGCGATGCGCTCGTCGCTCTTCCCCGTCAGCACCGCCTCGACATGCCCCGCGCCGAAACTTTGTCCGGTGCGATAGACCGCGCTCAGCAATTTCTGCGCCAGCACGGTCGCGTCGACCTGACGCGGCGGCTCGAGGCAGTTGTCGCAATTGCCGCAGCGCCCGGGAGGGCTCTCGCCGAAATGCCGCAGTAGCAGGGCGCGCCGGCACTCGACCGTCTCGACCAGCGCCGCGAGCGCATTGAGCCGCGCCCGCTCGCCCGTCTGCCGGGCCGCGGGCAGCTCGCCGAGCCGCATCCGCGCGCGCGCGAAATCCTCGGCGCCCCACAGCATCAGCGCCTCGGCCGGATCGCCGTCGCGCCCTGCCCGCCCCGTCTCCTGATAATAGCTCTCGATCGACTTCGGCAGTCCGGCATGCGCGACGAAACGCACATCGGGCTTGTCGATTCCCATCCCGAAGGCGACCGTCGCGGTGACGATCCCGTCCTCCGACGCCACGAAGTCATGCTGCACCTGCGCGCGCCGCTCGGCATCGAGCCCGGCGTGATAGGCGGAAACGTTCCGCCCCGTCGCCGCGGCAAGCTTTTCAGCCATCCGTTCGGTCCCGTCGCGCGTCGGGCAATAGACGATTCCCGGCCCCGGATTGGCGGCGATGAAATCGGTGAGCTGCTTCGCGGGGCTGATGCGCGGCGTCACGCGGTAGCGGATATTCGGCCGGTCGAACCCCGCAAGTACCAGCCCCTCGGCGGGAATCCCGAGCTGGACGAGGATGTCCTCGCGCGTGTGCTTGTCCGCCGTCGCCGTGAGCGCAAGTCGCGGCACCGAGGGAAAGGCATCGAGCAGCGGACGCAAGAGCCGGTAATCGGGCCGGAAATCATGCCCCCATTCCGATACGCAATGCGCCTCGTCGATCGCGAACAGCGCCGGGGTCCGCGCTTCCATCAGCGACCGGAAACCCTCTCCCGTCGCGCGCTCGGGGGCGATATAGAGAAGGTCGAGTTCGCCGTCGCGATATGCCTGCCGCGTATCGGCGAAGTCGGCGTCGACGCTGGTCAGCGACGCGGCGCGAATCCCCGCCGCGCGCGCGCCGCGGAGCTGGTCGTGCATCAGCGCGATCAGCGGCGACACGACAACGACGCAGCCGTCGAACGCGACCGCGGGCAGTTGATAGGTCAGCGATTTGCCTGCCCCCGTCGGCATCACCGCAAGCGTCCGCTCGCCCGCCATCACGCGGCCGACGACGGCGGCCTGCTTTCCGCGAAAGGCGTCGAAACCGAAGGTCGATTTGAGGAGGGGGAGGAGCGCGTCGGCGGACATTGCGGGTGGCGATAGGAAGTTTATGCGGCCGGGGAAACCCCAAACCCCTCCGCTTCGGGGAAGCAGCCTAAACGGCCCGCGTCAGCATCGCCCGCTCGGCCATCCGCGACGCGGTCTCGCGTTCGGCCATCACGACATGGTCGGCGCCGCGCCGTACCAGATCGGCGACCTCCTCGTCCGAATGCGCACGCGCGACGATCACCAGCTTCGGGTTGATCGCCCGCGCGCGCCGCACGATCGCACCCGCCTCGACCCCCTCGGGAATCGCGATGAGCAGGGTCGAGGCCTCGTCGAGCCCGGCCTGCCGCAGGATGCTTTCCTTGGTCGCGTCGCCGACGATCACCGTCGCCCCCGCGTCCCTTGCCGCCGCCGCCATATCCTTCTGGTCCTCGATCACCGTCAGCCCTTCGCCGCGGCCGCAGATCATGCCGCCGATATGGCTGCCGACGCGGCCGTAACCGATCAGCACCACCCCGGCGTTGCACGGTTCGGGCGCCGCGTCGGCCGCGCTGTCGGCCTCCTCCTCGGCCGGCTCGTCGGCGCGGATGCGCCTCACCGCCAGCGTGAAGAGGATCGGGTTGAACAGGATCGACAGCATCGACCCCGCCAGGATCAGGTCGCGCCCCGTCTCGGGCAACACCTTCAGCCCGACGCCGAGCCCCGCGAGAATGAAGGAGAATTCGCCGATCTGCGCGAGGCTGACCGAAATCGTCAGCGCGGTCTGCGACTTGTGGCCAAAGGCGCGGACGAGGGCGAAGGCGGCGAGCGATTTGCCGACGACGATGATCGCGACGGTCGCGATCACCGGCAGCGGCTGCTCGGTCAGCACCTCGGGATTGAACAGCATCCCGACCGACACGAAGAAGAGAACGGCAAAGGCATCGCGCAGCGGCAGCGTCTCCTCGGCCGCGCGCCGCGAGAGCTGCGTCTCGCCGAGGATCATCCCGGCGAAGAAGGCCCCCAGCGCGAAACTCACATCAAAGATCACCGCCGCGCCGAACGCGACCCCCAATGCGATCGCGAGCACCGCGAGGCGGAACAGCTCGCGCGACCCCGAATGCGCGACCCAGTGCAGCACCCACGGCAGCACCCGCCGCGCGATCAGGAACATGAAGGCGCCGAAGCCGACGACCTTGACGAGTACGATCCCCGCCGACTGCAGCAACCCCGCGGCCGCTCCCTCGTCGCCGCGATCGCCGAACATCGCGGGCAGCAGCACCAGCGCGAGCACCATGACGAGATCCTCGACGATCAGCCACCCGACCGCGATCCGTCCCTTCTCGGTCTCGACCATGTCGCGCGCCTGCAGTGCGCGCAGCAGGACGACGGTCGATGCGACCGACAGCGCCAGCCCGAAGACGATGCTACCCTCGACCGACCAGCCGAGCCACAGCCCGAGCATCATGCCGAGCGCGGTCGCGACGGCGATCTGTGCGATCGCCCCCGGTACCGCGATCCTGCGTACCGAAAGCAGATCCTTCAGCGAGAAATGCAGCCCGACCCCGAACATCAGCAGGATCACGCCGATCTCGGCGAGCTGCATCGCGAGGCCCGTGTCGGCGACGAACCCCGGCGTGAAGGGCCCGACGAGGATGCCCGCGAGCAGATAGCCCGCGATCGGCGAAATCTTCAGCCGGTGCGCGAGCGCCCCCATCAGGAACGCCACGCCGAGCCCGGCGACGACTGTCCCGATCAGAGTGGTATCATGCGGCATGACCACTTGCGTAAAGGGCGCGGGTGCGCGGGGTCAACCCAACCCAACCATTTTTGTTGCGAATAGGAGCGCATTCTCCTGTAACCTTCGCCACACACCGCCCGAATTCCGCGTGAACCCGTTCCGCCATCGCGGAAGAAACGACGCAAGGACTGGCCGCCCGTGACATCTTCCCGCCCGCCGCTTTCCATCGTCGCAGCGATCGCCGCCGCGCCCGTCCTGCTTCTCGCGGGTTTCGCTTGGGCGGGCGGCTGGATCGGCCCGCCGCGCATCGGCGGCGCAACCATCGTGGACGCACTCGAACGGAGCGGCGGCCGGTATGCCGGCTATCGCCGCGCGCATGCGAAAGGGATTTGCATCACCGGCCGGTTCGACGCGAGCGGAGCGGCGACCGGCCTGTCGCGCGCGCGCCTGCTCGCCCGCGGCAGCTATCCGGTGATCGGCCGCTTGTCGACCGGCGGCGGCGACCCCTTCGCGACCGACGGGCGCAACGTCTTTCATGCCATGGCGCTGCAGCTGACCGGGCCCGATCGCGAGATCTGGCGCATGGCGATGGATCACACCCCGATCTTCCCCGTCGCCACGCCCGAAGCCTTTGTCGCGCTCCAGCGCGCCTCGCGTCCCGTCCCCGCGACGGGCAAGCCCGATCCCGCCGCGATGAAAGCCTATCTCGCGCGGCATCCCGAAACGAAAGCGTATCAGGATTATATCGCCGCCGCACCGCTGCCCGACAGCTTCGCCAACGGCACCTATTACAGCATCAACGCCTTTCGCCTCATCGACCGCGCGGGCGCTTCGCACGCCGTCCGCTGGGCCTTCGAGCCGGAAGCCGCGCCCGGCGCGCTCGACAAGGCAAAATTCGCAGAGCTGCCCACCGACCATCTGTTCACCGATATCGGCGCCCGCCTCGCCAAGGGGCCGCTGCGCTGGCGCATGACGGTCACCGTCGCCGCGCCCGGCGACGCCACGAACGATGCGACGATCCTGTGGCCCGCCAACCGGCAAAGGGTCGAAGCGGGCACATTGACCATCACCGCCGCCCAGCCCGAGGAAAATGGCGCGTGCCGCGATATCACTTTCGATCCGACGATCCTGCCCGACGGCGTCGCCCTCTCGGACGATCCGTTGCTGCCCGCGCGGTCGGCCGCCTATTCCTCCTCCTTCCGGCGCCGCGCGCTGGAAACGCCCGGCCCCAGCGCCGTCGGCAAGACGCTCGCGGCGAAGGAGGAACGCTGACATGCCCGACCGCTTCCACCCCGCAATCCGCCTGCTGCACTGGACGATGGCGCTGCTGATCGTCGCGATGCTGTTCGTCGGCGTCGCGATGATCTCGACCGCCGGCCCGGCCTATGCGTCGCTCATCGCGGTGCATCGGCCGCTCGGGATCGCGATCCTGCTGCTCGCCGCGATCCGTCTCGCCGTCCGCCTCGCCACCGGCGCGCCGCCGCTGCCCGCCGATCTGCCGCGCGTCCAGCAGCGCGCCGCGCGCGGCGCGCATATCCTTCTCTATCTCGCGATGATCGGACTGCCGCTGATCGGCTGGGCGATGCTGTCGGCCGGCGGCTATCCGGTGCGCCTGACGGCGGCGCTGACCCTGCCGCCGATCCTGCCGCAGGACGCGCTCGCCTATGGCCTGCTGCGCCAGGCGCACGGCCTGATCGCCTTCGCCTTCTTCGCGCTGATCCTCGGCCATCTCACCATCGCACTGATTCACGGCTTCGTGCACCGCGACGGCGTGTTCGAGACGATGGGATTCGCCCGCACGCCCGTCAGGCGCCCCGAGCCCCAAGTCCCGGAACCCGGGGTCCCGGAGGCGCAGGAACCTGACGAACCGGATGCGGAACCGGACGAAACGCCCGCGTCCTAGACCGTACCTTCTTCCCGCTCCGCCTGCTGCCGCGCCCACATGTCGGCGTAGAGCCCGCGCATGCCAAGCAGCTGGTCGTGCGTTCCCGTCTCGGCGACGCGGCCCTTCTCGAGCACGATGATGCGGTCGGCGTTCGTCACCGTCGACAGCCGGTGCGCGATGACAAGCGTCGTGCGCCGCGCGGCGATGCGGTCGAGCGTCGACTGGATCGCCGCCTCGGTGCGGCTGTCGAGCGCGCTCGTCGCTTCGTCCAAAATCAGCAGCGGCGGGTTCTTGAGCAAAGTGCGCGCGATCGCGACGCGCTGCTTCTCGCCGCCCGACAGCTTGAGCCCGCGCTCGCCGACCTCGGTCTCATAGCCCTGCGGCAACAGCGCGATAAAGCCGTCGATCGCCGCGCCCCCGGCCGCCGCCGCAATCTCCCCGGCGCTCGCGCCTTCGCGGCCATAGGCGATATTGTAGCCGATGCTGTCGTTGAACAGCACCGTATCCTGCGGAACGATGCCGATTTCGGCGCGCAGGCTCTTTTGCGTGACCTGCGCGATATCCTGACCGTCGATCAGGATGCGCCCGCCCTGCGGATCGTAAAAACGGAAGAGCAGCCGCGCGATCGTCGACTTGCCCGCGCCCGAAGGCCCGACGATCGCCAGCGTCTCGCCCGCACCCACCGCGAAGCTCACGCCGTTCAGGATCGTGCGGTCGGGCTCATAGCCGAAAACGACATTCTCGAACGTCACCGCGCCGCCGTTCACCGCGAGCCGGCGGGCATCGGGCGCATCGGCGATCTCGGGCGGGGTGTCGATCAGGCGGAACATCGCCTCCATGTCGATCAGCCCCTGCCGGATCACGCGATAGACCATGCCGAGCATGTCGAGCGGGCGGAAAAGCTGCGCGAGCAGCGTGTTCACCAGCACGACGTCGCCGACCTGGAACTGCCCCTTCGACCAGCCCCACACCGTATAGGCCATCGCCCCCGCCAGCGCCGCATTGGTGATCAGGCTCTGCCCGATGTTGAGCCAGGCGAGGCTGTTCTCGCTCTTCACCGCGGCGCGCGCATATTGGTCGGCGACATCGCGATAGCGCGCTTCCTCGCGCTCCTCGGCGCCGAAATATTTGACCGTCTCGTAATTGAGCAGGCTGTCGACGCTGCGCCCGATCGTCAGCGTGTCGAGGTCGTTCATCCGCGTGCGCAGCGCGTTGCGCCAGTCGGTCACCTTGCGCGTGAAGATGATGTAGACGACGACCATCAGCGCGGTCGCGCTGGCGAGACCGAAGCTGAATTTGGTCCAGAAGATGATGAGCACCGCGGCGAGCTCGACGATCGTCGGCGCGATGTTGAACAGCAGGAAATAGAGCATCGTATCGATGCTCTTCGTGCCGCGCTCGATCACCTTGGTGACCTCGCCCGTGCGCCGCGCGAGGTGGAAGCGCAGGCTCAGCGCGTGGAGGTGGCTGAAGGTCGCGATCGCGAGCTCGCGCGTCGCATCCTGCCCGACGCGTTCGAACACGACGTTGCGCAGATTGTCGAACAACACCCCGGCAAAGCGCGCGCCGGCGTATGCGAGCACCAGCCCGATCGCGAGCGCGACGCCCTCCTCCATCCCCGGCGCCATCCGGTCGATCGCGGCGCCGTAGAGGAAACCCATCGACAGCTGCACGCCCTTCGACGCGAGCACGATAAGCCCGGCGAGGACGATGCGGACCTTCGCCTCGCGCTGCCCCGCGGGCCACAGATAGGGGAGGAACCGCCGGAGCGTCGCAAGGACGGGCGGTTCGCGACTGGCTTCGGCGGACGTGGAGGTGTCGGGCGGCATGCGCGCCCCATGTAGGGGCGATGCGCCGCGCGAACAACGCCTACCTCGGCGCGCGCTGCCCCGCGTGGCGGATGATGCGGTCGATCAGCCGGCGTTCCTCGGATGTCGGGGTCGGCACGATGGCGGTCGGGGGTTCCTGCCGGCGGCCGAAAAGCGGGCGTCGGGGCGGTACGATCGGCGAAAAGCGCATGGGGGCTGCTTCCGTTACCTGTGCGGCGTCGCCCCCCGGCTCCGCGATGATCTGGTCCCGGTACAAAAGTGAAGCCGCGTGGTTGCGGCCCGGTAAAACAGCGTGGTTACTGCTTTCTTTCCGGTACCGTGAAGGTGCCGGTGACGCGCCCGCCCGTGCCGCCCTGCACCGGATTGCCGTCGGGACCGCGCGCCGCGCCGCGGCCGTCGACCGTGGCGCGCCCGCTGTTGAGGTCGATCACCAGCCGCCCGCCGCGCAGATGGTTGCCGCGCTGGCGCAGCTCGACATTGCCGACCATCGTGATCAGCCGCCTGTCGAGATCATAGATCGCGACATTGCCCTTCGCGGTCTCGTCGCCCTTCACCACCGTCACGCCGCCTGTCGCGTCGAGCCGGTTGACGTCGGTGCCGCCGGCGCGCGTATAGGCGACGGTCATCCGCGGCGCGGAGACCGTCAGTCCCGCCTGCGTCACGCGGACATTGCCCGCGAGCACGACGCGGTCGGCGCGGTCCTGCACCTCGATGCTGCCCGCGGCGAAATCGACCGGGGCGTTGCTGTTATGGTTCGCGAGCGCCTGCGCCTGCGCGCTATCGCCGCCGCCCGTCGACAGGATCGCGAGACTGGTCAGGGCAAAGCCCGCGCCCGCGAGCAGCGCGCTCCTGATCGGCGCCAAGCGCCCGATAGGCGAAAGCCGGTTCATTTGAGCACTCCCTGATTGATCCTGAGCCGCGCATTGCCCTGCAGGCGAACGACCCGCCGGTCGAGGTCGGCCGACAGCTCGTTGGCCGAAAACTGGCCGATGTTCAATGCGCCGTTGACCCCGCCCTGTCCGGTGAGGCTGCGCGTCTTCAGATCGACCGCGACATTGCTCGCATCGATGCGATAGCCGCTCGCGCTGCGCACCTGCACCGTGCCCGGCACGGCGACCTTTTCGGTGTCCATATCATAGGCGCCGTCGCGCGCGACGATCGTCGCCGGCCCGTCCTCCAGCTTGATCGCGCCCGACAGGTCGGTCATCCGCACGATCGGCTCGGCCGAGCTTTTCTGCACCGCGCTGCCCGCGAGCAGCGCGAACGGCTGTCCCTTCGCGTCCTGCCCGCGATATTCGGCCCGCGTCACCTTCATCCGCTCGCTCGCCATGTCGACCTTGTCCTTGGCGAGCAGGAAGCTGATCTCGGCGCGCTGGGTGAAGGGCGAGAAGACGAGGATCGCCGCGACGACGCCGATCACCAGCGGCAGGCCGAAGCGCATGATGCGCACCAGCCGGTCGTGGCTCGACCCGCTGCGCGCCCACATCTGGCGCATCGTGCGGTCAAGATCGGCGCGTTCGGACATTCATCGGGCCTTTGTGCGAATCACTCAGCTGTGCGCGAAAATATCGACCTCGGGCCAGCCCGCGAGGTCGAGCGCCGCGCGCGTCGGCAGGAAATCGAAACAGGCCTGCGCGAGTCCGGTCCGTCCCTCGCGCGCCAGCCGCGCGTCGAGAATCACCTTCATCGCGTGCAGGAAGCGCACGTCGCTCGCGGCATAATCGCGCTGCGCGTCGGTAAGTTCCGCCGCGCCCCAGTCGCTCGACTGCTGCTGCTTCGAAACTTCCTGTCCCAGCAGTTCGCGCACCAGCTCCTTCAGGCCGTGGCGGTCGGTGTAGGTCCGGATCAGTTTCGAGGCGATCTTGGTGCAATAGACGGGCGCCGTCACGACACCCAGCGCCTGCTGCAACGCCGCGATGTCGAAACGGGCAAAATGAAACAGTTTCAATCGGTTGGGGTCGGTCAATATCGCCTTCAGTACCGGTGCGTCATAGGCGCTGCCGGGCCTGAAGCGGACGAGATGCTCGTCGCCCGACCCGTCGCTGATCTGGACGAGGCACAGCCGGTCGCGGAGCGGATTGAGCCCCATCGTCTCGGTATCGATCGCGACCGCGCCGGGACCGAGCACGCCCTCGGGCAAATCTTCTTCGTGGAAAT
>NZ_JAEMQX010000082.1 GCF_016463645.1 Sphingopyxis sp.
GGACGGTTGCGGCAATCAATTTGTCGGTGAGAACGAGCTTCGCCGTGTCGATCGCGTCAAACGGCAGCTTGTACTCCACACCTTCCTTATCCGAAATCGTGACGAGGTCGCCGTCGATGCCGACGAGGTCGCCGTTGAAGCGCTGACGCCCGTCGCGCTTTTCCTTCAGCGCGACCTTGACCTCGTGCCCCGCCCAGTCGGCGAAGTCGGCGCGGCGCGTCAGCGGCCGGTCGATACCGGGCGACGAGACTTCGAGCCGGTAGGCGACCTCGATCGGATCCTTGCCCGCTTCCTCGAGCGCGTCGAGCCGGTCCGAGATGCGACGCGACAGATCGGCGCAATCGTCGATCGTCAGCTGGCGCGTATCGGGCCGCTCGGCCATGACCTGCAGTGTCGGATCGCTGTCGCCGCCGAAGAAGGCGACGCGCACGAGCGCAAGACCCATCGCCTCGGCTTCGGGCGCGATGATCGCATTGAGGGTGTCGAAATCGACCAAATTCTGTTTCCAATCCGGATGACAGGAGAGCATGTGGGTATAGCCGCCGCGGCCCGCGGCCCCGACGTCCCAACTGGCTGACCATGTCAAGAAGTAGGGCGCATATAGGCTTTGGCGGATGAGTCGGCAAGGGGAGAATGGGCGGAATTCGACTGTCACGGTCGCGGGACGAGCCGGGACCGCCGCGGCCTCACCGATCCGCCGCCATTCCGGCCATACTGGGCATCAATAATATCCAATATCGTTTGCATATTCATTTTTGATCTTTCCCTGTATTGCATAAGTTCGGATTTCGAATCGGGGGAGGGGTTCATGGTTCGACTATTCTGTATTTCGCTGCCCTTTATTTTGGCAGGATGCGCGTTTCCGCAGCAGGTCCAGCGATTTGGCGTCGAGTACAACAGCGCGCTCGAAACCATGTCGAACGAACAGACGCTTCTGAACATCGTCAGGGCCAAAAACGGCATGCCGGCGCATTTCACTTCGGTGAACCGCTTTACCGGCAATATGAACATGAAGGCGGCGGGCAGCCTGAACGCCGCGCTACGCGGCGAAGGCATCGTCGATACCGCCCAGACGGTCGCCTCGCTCGTCCGGACCGGCGCGCCGCCGAACAATACCGATGTCGAGACGGACAGCCGGACCGATACGCTCGCCATTACCGAGGGCGTCGATGTCTACACCCCGCAGATCAGCGGCGAGATTGCGTCGGGCACGACCTTCGACGTCGCCGTATTCGACGGGCAGAAATTCTTCCAGGGCTATACCGCCGCCCTCCCCTATTCGACGGTCGACAATTTCCTGCAACAGGGCTTCGACGACGAGCTGATCTTCTATCTGATGGTCAGCCGGATCGAATATACGTTGAAAGAAGCGACGCCCGGATATTCGGAAAAGGCCGGAGATGTCATTTCCTCGTTCGAGAACACGCCGCGCGATATCGACAAGTTCGGCTATTTCAGGGACTTTTCCCGCTGCTACTCGCTGCGGACGGCCGATGTTTCGGGCACGCCAGTGTCGATCGCTCCGATGTCCCGCTTTACCCGCGACGCCTTGGGAAGCCCCGTGCCACTCGACCTCAAGCATGTTCTGCAAATCGACGGTGAAAAGTTCGGCCTGGCGCGGCCCGGCGATCCGGACGATCCGTCCGGTCTGGACAAGGATCCCGCCAAGGACGCCAGCGTCCACCTTCAGCGCCTCGCAAAATCCCAGCGACTACCCGGTTTGGCGCGCCGCCCGGGCGTGACGTGCGACAGCAAAGCCGGCGCGGTTCCCGCCGATCTTCTGTTTTCCGCGCCCGGCACGGCAACCGTGGCGCTCCTGAATTCCGGGACGGGCGAATACGAGGGGGTGTCGGCAAAGGTCCAGCCGAGGATCGTGTTTCGTTCACCCGAAGGAATGATACGCTATCTGGGCGAATATCTCAGGGCTTGGGACAAGATCGAGGACCGGCCTTCGCTGAAACTGTCGGACGGCGCGCCCCTGTTCGCACTGACCGACGGACGCGTTCGCGGAGCCCTCGTTTCCGCCGAACTGCTCGGGAAGCGCTACAGCGTCCTCAACGCATCCGGTTCGGTCCGCAACATGGACGTGATCAACCTCGTGCAGCAGGTCGTGAACTTGCAGAAGGAATCGGCAGATAGACCGCTGACCTTGCCAGTCCGCGCCGTTCAATAGGGAGAGGCGATATGAGCCAGGGTCCTCGCAAGACGAAGGTCGGCGATACGCCGTCCTCCGACAGCATGTTGTTTTCCGCGCTGCAGGCCGAAGCCGGCAGCTGCCGGTTTCTTGGCCGCGATCTTCCCGAGGGTTCGAAGATCCGCTGGGAGGGGAAAGCCTATCGCTGCACGGCCGGAAACTGGACCGAAACCGAGTAGCCCTGCCGAACCGAGTGTGGCGCCTGTTCGCCGTGGATGTCGACCGCCCGAGCTGCTAGGCCATTGCCTAATCGTAGCGTTGCAACAACGGAGATATGTCGGTGGAAGGTCAGCTGATCACCGCCCTGCTCTGGTTCTCGATCGTTGCGTGCGGGCTGCTCGCGGGGCTTTATTTCACCTTCTCGGCCTTTGCGATGACCGCCTTCGCGCGCATCGGCGTGTCCGCGGGCGTCGCGGCGATGAACAGCATCAACCGCGTCATCCAGCGTTCGCTGTTCATGCCGCTGTTTGTCGGGTCGAGCCTGTCGAGCCTCGCGCTCGCCATCATCGGCGCGCTGAACTGGAACAAGCCGGGCGCCTGCGCGACTTTGGCCGGGGGCGTCATATACTTCGTCGGCATGTTCGTCGTGACGATGATCTTCAATGTCCCGCGCAACAATGCGCTCGACGCGAGCGACCCCGCCAGCGCCGAAGGGCAGGCGCTCTGGGCGCGCTACCTGAAGGAATGGACGGGCTGGAACCACATCCGTACGCTCGCGTCCACCGCGGCGCTGATCCTGTTCGTGATCGCACTCACGGCGCGCACCTAGAAGGGTGAAACATTTTGTTGGCGTTTCCGCGTATAAGGCGGACTGGCCTGCTTTGCGCGAATCGCGCGCGACGCGCCGACGGAACCCGATGCACGCATGAAGCCCGAACTGACCCTGACCGCCCGCTCGACGTGGCGCGATCCCGTGCCGGAAAAGCCGGCGGGGCCCGGGCACGCCTTCTGGGCGGCGATCGTCGCGGTGGTGGTCGTCGCCTGCCTCGCCTTCCTCCTGTCGAGCGGACAGCTGCGCACGCCCGCCGTGTTCGGCCCGTACAGCGTCTCGGTTCCGCTCGACTTCAAGGCCTATGATCCCGAACGCTGGGCGATCATGAACGCCGGGGATTATGAGGACGCGCTTAAGATCGACCCGACCCTGCCCGATCCCGACAGCGTCGGCTATGGCGATGCCGCGGCGCTGCCGCCGGCCGACCCCGCGCTGCTCCGCGAAGAGGCTTTCGTCGGCCCGCCCGCCAAACCGTATGTCTTTCGCGGCGTCACCGCGCTCGACCGCGAGCGCGCGCATTATTGCCTGACCGCCGCCATCTATTACGAAGCCGCGTCGGAGACCGACGACGGGATGCGCGGCGTCGCGCAGACGGTGATCAACCGCGTCCGCCACCCGAGCTTTCCCAATACCGTGTGCGGCGTCGTCTTTCAGGGATCGCAGCGCGCGGGCGTCTGCCAGTTCACCTTCAGCTGCGACGGCGCAATGGCGCGCGCGCCCGAAAAGCGGAACTGGCTCCGCGCGAGCCGCATCGCCTCGGCCGCGCTCGGCGGCACTGTCTTTCCCAAGGTCGGGCTCGCGACGCATTACCATACGCAGGCGATCTGGCCGCGCTGGGGCAAGAGCCTGGTGATGACGAATATCGTCGGCGCGCATATCTTTCATCGCTGGCGGGGCCGCTGGGGCATGCCCGACGCGTTTCGCGCACCCTACCTCGGCCGCGAGCCGGTGCCCGGCCCCTATCTGCCGCTCGCGCAGCAACTCGCGATCCTGAAGGGTCAGGGCGTCGCGCCCGGTGCGGGGCCCGCCCCGATGCTCGCCGGCCCCGCCGCACCGTTGCCCGATGTCGCCCCGGCGCCGCTACCCGGCACGATAGCGCCGGCCGCAGCGCCCGCGACGGCTCCGCCGGTCGTCGCGCCGACCTACACCGACCCGCGGCTCAACCAGTCGGGCCAGATCCGCGAGGAATTCAGCAAGAGCGGGGAGTGGAAAGGCTGATATTTTCGGCCTAGGCTGCCCGCATCATCACGGGAGGCCTTCATGGGACATGTCAAAGGCATCGGCGGACTGTTTTTCCGGGCGCGCGACCCGGAGGCGCTGTCCGCCTGGTATCGCGAACGGCTGGGCGTAGGCGGCGGGTGCAGTGCGGACGACAGTGTACCGCCGAACCAGTGGGTGTGGAACGTGACCGCGGGCCCGCTGGTCTTTTCGCCCTTCAAGGCCGACACCGACTATTTCGCGGCCGACAAGCAGCACATGCTGAACTTGCGCGTAGACGATCTCGACGCGGTGCTCACGCCGTTCCGCGCGGCGGGCGACGAGATCATCACCAAGGACGAGTGGGACGACCCGGCGGTCGGGCGATTTGCCCGGGTGTACGATCCGGAAGGCAATCCGATCGAGCTTTGGGAGCCACCGGCGGGTTGATAATCTTGTCCGGCTAACGCCCGACGCGACTACCGTCCCTGACTGCGCCAGCGCTTGACGACGCGTTCGAGGATTTCGGCCTCGCCGCCGGTTTCGCGCCACAGTTTCGAGAAGAGCGGATCGCTCGACGCCGGCCGCTTTTCCTCCTCGAGCGTGTCGAGATAGACGCGGATCGGGATCGACACGCCTTCGCCGCAGACGATGCATTCGCGATTGCGCAAGGCCGGGATCGAGTCGATGAAACCACGCGCACCTTCGGGCATCGCCGCCTTCACGAAATGCTGATCGCGCTCGTTGTTGAGGCGCATCGAAATGATCGTGCCGCACTGCGACAGCACGCCTTCGGCCAGATCCGACGGACGCTGGGTGATCAGGCCAAGCGATACGCCGTATTTGCGGCCTTCCTTCGCGATGCGCTCGAGAATCTTGCGCACCGCCTGCCCCGTTCCGACGTCCTTCGACGGGATATAGCGATGCGCCTCCTCGCAGACGAGCAGGATCGGACGCTGCGGCTCGCCACGCGACCAGATCGCATAGTCGAAGGTCAGCCGCGACAGCACCGCGACAACGACGCCGGTAATGTCCGACGGCACCCCCGATACGTCGATGATCGAGATCGGCCGGCCGTCCGACGGCAGGCGGAAGATCTTGCCGAGGAAGCCCGCCATCGTGTCGGCGACGAGCATCCCGGAGAACATGAAATTATAGCGCGGGTCGGCGCGCATCTCCTCGATCTTGCCCTTGATGCGCATGAAGGGCGCCGACGAGGTCGCCTTGTCGAGCTTGCCCATCTCGTTCTGCAGGATGTTGAGCAGATCGGAGAGCAGATAGGGGATCGGCGAATCGACCGTGATCTTGGTCATGCCTTCGGCGAGCCGGTTCTTCATGCGCGCCTGCAACAGACAGCGCGCGAGCACGTCGCAATCGGCCTGGCGGTCGCGCCCCTCGGCGGTGACGAAGACTTCGCAATGTTCCTCGAAGTTCATCAGCCAATAGGGCATGGCGAGATTGTCGACGTCGAACAGCGCGCCGGTGCCCTTGAAGGCAGCCGAATATTCGCCATGCGGATCGACCATCACGATATGACCCTGCGGCGCGAGTTCGCAGATCTTGTGGAGGATCAGTGCGGCGCTGGTCGACTTGCCCGTACCCGTCGAACCGAGCAGCGCAAAATGCTTGCCGAGCATTGCGTCGACATAAAGCGAACCGCGGATATCCTTGGTCGGATAGACGGTGCCGATCTCGACATGCGCGCGCTCGTCGGCGGCGTAGATCTGTTTGAGGTCGTGGCTCGTCGCGGCGAAACACTGGCTGCCCGGGATCGGGTAGCGCGTCACGCCGCGCCGGAAATTGTGGATGCGCCCGGTAATCTTTTCCTCGTCGCCTTCGCCGAGGAAGTCGATCGTCGCGACGATCAGCCCTTCGCTGCGCTCGTGCAGTTGCTGGTCGCGGATGCTGGCGAGCAGCCAGGTGTTGCCGACGCGGATCTTCACCTGCGCGCCGACCTGTCCCGCCATCGCCACCGCGGCGTCGCTCGACGACGCCAGATTTCCGAGTGCCGCCGAATCGAGCAGGATGCGCGATGCGGAGCCCGAAATATCGACGACTTCGCCGATCAGCAGCTCGTCGCGATGATGATTGGCCGCCGGCGCGACCGGTGCCGCGACGCCGCCGCCGGCAAGCCGGACGTGTTGCGCCGCCGTCAAATCCCCGGCGCCGAAGCCGCCACCCTGCATATCCATATATCCCGCCCCGCCTGTTGTGGTCCCGGTTCGATCTATCGCAGAGGAGGGTAAATAGGGCGTGAACTCAGGTAAAAAGCTTGCGGCTAGCGACGGCGGAATACGGCCGAAGCGCCATAGCCGAGCGCGAGCGACAGAAGCACCGCCGAGAGTCCATAGAGAAAGCCGTGACGCTGCGCGGCGAGCGCCACGAAGCGCTCGAACCCGGCCTTGCGGATCTGGACATCGCGCGACGCCACCGCAAGGACGCGGCCGCGGCTGATCAGATAGGTTTCGGCGCGGTAGGTGCCCACCGGGACGCGCGCGGGCACGGGAATGCGGGCACGGTAGAGCACGCCTTCGGTGATCTCGACCGCGGACGGATTTTCGACGAAAAGTCCCGAACGCCGATAAAGATCGGTCAACCCCGCCTCGAACCGCTCGAGCTTTTTCGCCTCCGAAAACCCCGACGGCGACATCGACAGATTGGCGAGACCGAGTTCGAAGATCGCCGCGGTGCGTTCGTCGACCAGCTTGTCGACCGGGCGCGACGAGCCGATCGCGTAGAAACCCGGCGACGTGCGCAGGCGGATGCTGCTGGCGTTGACCCAGATCCCCGCGACACGCCGTTTTTCGCGCAGCACGATCGGGCGCACCGGCCCCTTGAGCACGACGACGATGTCGGCGCGATCGTCGGGCAGCCGCTGGCCGGGATAGAGGATCGCGCCAAAGAGCAGCAATTCCTCGCCGGTGAAACTGTACTGGATGTCGATCGCACGGCTCGACACATCGGGCACCAGCCGCGGATCGGCCGCGTGAGCTACCGCGGGCGACAGCAGCGCCGCGAGCGACAGAAGCATGGCGCGCGCCGCGCTCATTGCACCGTATAGATTTCTTCGGGGCGAATGAAGAGATCGACCCCCATGCGCAGCGCGACGAGCAGCACGATCGCGGCGAGCGCCATGCGCAGATATTCGGGCTTCACCTTTTGCGCGAAGCGCGCACCGACCTGGGCCCCGATCACGCTGCCGAGCAGCAGCAGTCCCGCGAGCACGATGTCGACGGCGCCGGTGGTGAGCGCGTGGACCATCGTCGTCGCGATCGTCACGAACAATATCTGGAACAGCGACGTGCCGACGACGACCTGCGTCCCCATACCGAGCAGGTAGAGCATCGCGGGCACCATGATGAAGCCGCCGCCGACGCCGAGCAGCATCGTCAAGACGCCTCCGACCAGCCCCAGCAGCAGCGGCGCAAGCGGCGAGATATAGAGGCCGGAGCGATAGAAACGCCAGCGCATTGGCAGGTTCGCGACCATCGGATGGTGACGCCGCTTGCGCGCGGGTGCGGGCAGCCCCGCTTGCGCGGCTCGAAAGCTTCCCCACGCCTCGCGCCCCATGAAGCTGCCGACGATACCCAGCAGTGCGACATAAAGGATGTTGATCGCCGTATCGATCTGGCCCCAGGCGGTGAGCAGTTCGAACAGGCCGGCGCCGATCAGCGAGCCTAGCAGGCCGCCCGCGACGAGCACCCAGCCCATGCGCAGATCGACCCCGTCGCGTTCGAGATGCGCCATCACCCCCGACACGCTCGCTCCCGTCACCTGCGTCGCGGCCGATGCCGCGGCGACGGTCGGCGGGATGCCGTAAAAGATCAGCAGCGGCGTCGTGAGGAAACCGCCGCCGACACCGAACATGCCCGACAAAAAGCCGACCCCGCCACCAAGAAGGATGATGACCAGCGCGTTGACCGACAGATTGGCGACAGGAAGGTAAAGGTCCATGGGCCCCGATTGCGCTCAGTGGCGCTGGAATCGCGCCGATTCCAAGGACCCTAGACCATTTTTCCGGCGCGGGGAATCGGCGGCGGCGGCTAAATTTTACCGCTCTCTAGAAGTCGCTCGCGAGAGTCAGCGCAAGGCCGCTTTCGGGGCGCGTATCGCCCGCTACGCGCTGACGCCAGTCGAGCGCGATCCGGCTGCCCTCGCCGACCTCGGGCAGGCGCAGGGTCAACCGCGGGCCGACGTCGACGCGCGCCGCCCCGGGCTGTATCGCCCCGGCGGCAAGGGCGCCGACGCGCAGCGATGCCGCGTCGGGACCCAGCGGGCGGTCGACGACGACCGCGGCGTCGGCAAAGCCATCGCGCCGATGCGCGCCGACGACGCCCGCCTGCGCATAGGCGTCAAGCCGGAATCCCGCCGGCAGGGCAATATCGGACACCCCGCCGCTGGCCATCACGGCGAGCGCGCTGCGTCCTTCGCGGCCCGCGGCGACGCGCTGCTCGATCGCGACATCGACCGGCAGATCCGCGAGCGGCGCGAACGCGAGGCCAAAGGCGACCTCGCGCTGCGCCGGGCGCTGCACCGCGATCGTCGCACGGCCATAGGCGCGCACCCGGCCAGCATCGCCGAAGCCATAGGCCAGACGAAGTCCCGCCTGGCTGCCGCCGAGTTGGCCCGCCGCACCGATCGCATCGGGAGCAGCGCCGGCCCCGTCGCGCAGATAAAGCCAGCCACCGAGCGACCAGCCCGAAAGCTGTCGCCGGATCCAGAAAGGCTCGCCCTGCCCGGGATCGGCGCGCGTGGCGGGCGAGAAGGGAAACCATTGCGTCCCTCGCGAGCCGATCGCCGCGTGGACGGCGGCACCCGGGCGCGGCGGCAGCAATCGCGCCATCAGCGCAAGCCGCAGGCTGTGGCGATCGGCCGCCAGACCGGCAGCGGCGGGCCCGTCTGCCGCTGCCGGCTGTATCGTGGCCGGTGAAGGCAGCGCCGCCGGACCTGCGTCAAGGCGCATATCCTCCGGCGTCACATCCGGGGCAGGCGCGCCGGCGGCAAGCGTCGGACTTGCGCGAAAGCTGCCGCCGGTCGCGAAGGACGACGGCGGCATCCAGCGTTCCGGCATGGCGTCGGGCGACACCGACATCGCGGGATTCCACACCATCATGACCCTGAGCGCGGCCCAGCCGCCAACGCACAGCAACAGGAAGCGCAGCGCCGGCGCATCGCGGCGCGCATCGGCATCCGGCGCCATCATCGCGCCGTTCTCCGCACGAACGCGTCCTCATGGATCGCCTCGCTTCGGGGGTGATCGGTCTTGTCCCACACCACCTCGCCCGATCGCAGCATCCGCCAATAGAGGACCACCGCGCGGCGTGCGGCGAGTATCGCGATCAGGTTCGCGAAAAAGGCGCGCGGCAGAGCAACTATCGCCTCGCCAAGGCCGTACCAGCGCGCGGTGAAGTGTCCGCGCATTCCGAGTCGCCAGCAGAGCAGCAACAGGTTGAAACTCAGGAGCAGCCGCATGCCATCGCTGATGACGATCTCTTCCCAGCCCAGAAACGCCTGCCCCGCGAAGCCCAGCGCCATGACGATCACCCCGGCATAGGCGGCAAGGAGGATGAGCGCGGCAAGCGGCGCGCGGCGATCGCGCCACAGCATCCAGCGCGCGCACCACGCGCGGCTCGCCGACAGGCCCGCCTCATCCCGCCGCGAACCCGGCCAACCGAGATGATCCCATCCGGCGAGCGCGATCCCCGCGATCCAGCGCGACTTTTGAACCACCGCCTTTTCGATCTTGCCGGGAAATGCGCCCCGCGACACGATCCGTTCGCCCGCCGGCCCGACCGTATCGACGAAGCGCGTCCCGAGACCATAGGCGCCGATCAGCATCCCGACCTCATAGTCCTCGGTCAGGCTGTCGCAGCGAAAGGGCTCGCCGCCGCGTTCGATCGCCAGCAGCGCCAGCGCGCTGCGTGTCAGCGCGCAACCCACGCCCGCCGACGGCAACGGCAGGCCCAGCGCCGAGCGGACCGCCAGTTCCTTGCCATGCGCCTCGGCGAATTCGTCGGCATAATGACCGCCGATCCAGCGCTCCGTGCGCCTGATCAAGGGCACGACGGGGATCTGCACCATCGCGTCCGCGCCAAGGTGGCGGCGATAGAGCCGAAGCTCGTCGGCATGGACATGATCTTCGGCATCGTGGAGGACAACCGCCGCAAAGCGCATGCGCTCGGCGCGCTCGTCCTCGCCCAACGCCGCCCAGAGCCGGTTGAGATTGTCGCCCTTCGTCGTCGGCCCTTCGCGGCTGCCAATCACCAGCCGCAGCCGGCTATCGCGCGCGACGAGCGGCGATACCGCGAAGAGTGTCGCCGCATCGTTGGGATAACAGCCGACATAGAGCCGAAAATCCTCGCCCTGCCATGCGGCGATCGTCCGGCGCAGCATCGCGGGAAGTTCCGCGGCCTCATCCCAGGCGGGCACGAAAATCGCAAAGCGGCCGTCGATCGGCGCGGTGTTCGGGAAAAGCGCCGACCGGCGGCGACGCGTCGTCAGCCACAAGGCGTCGAACAGCAGGTCGTCGAGCCCCATCAGCAATATTCCGACCGACGCGAAGAGCATCAGTTCGTGGCCGGTTCCGAGCACCAGCCATTCCAGCCATGCGGTCGACAGCTCCAATGTGCTAGCCCCGCCCCCACCGATCACCTAATGTCATCAATATCGATAGTGCTAGTGAACAGGAGGAATTTGTAAAGACGCGCCCCCTCCGTCGAATAACCGTCAAATTCGCTGACAAAATAAGGAAATAGCTTACCCATGACCCGCAGTTTTCCGCCTCGTTCGGCCTTGCGCGATTTTCTCGAAAGCGAAAGCGCGGGCGGAATGCTGCTCATTTTCGCAGCCATTTTGGCGATGATTGTCGCCAATACGCCGCTGGCGACGCTTTATCATGACGCGATTCACGCGGTGACCGGCCCGGTACTGACCGACAAGCTGGGCCCGATGACCGTTCACCTCTGGATCAACGACGGGCTGATGGCGATATTCTTCCTGCTCGTCGGGCTCGAGATCAAGCGCGAGTTCGTCGACGGGAGGCTCGCGAGCTGGGACCGGCGGCGATTGCCATTCATTGCCGCCGCGGCCGGCATGGCGGTGCCCGCTGCACTCTATATCGCTTTTGCCGGAAGCGAGCCCGGCCTCGCGCAAGGCTGGGCGATCCCGGCGGCGACCGACATCGCCTTTGCCATGGGGGTTCTCGCGCTGCTCGGCAAGCGCGCGCCGACCTCGCTCAAGCTGTTCCTCGTCACCGTCGCGATCGTCGACGACATGGGCGCGGTCGCGATTATCGCGCTTTTCTACACCGCGAAGATCAATCTCGTCGCGCTCGGCGCGGCGGCGGCGATCCTGGGCGCAATGTTCGTCATGAACCGTATGGGTGCGAGAAGCCTTGCGCTCTATCTGCTCGCTTTCCTTGCGCTCTGGTTCGCGATGCTGCTCTCGGGCGTGCATGCCACGATCGCCGGCGTGCTCGCGGCGATGGCGATCCCCTTTGAAAGCACCCCCGGCGCGCCCGACAGCCAGACATCGCCGCTGCACCGGCTCGAACATGGTCTCCATCCGTGGGTCGCCTTTGCGATCGTACCGCTCTTCGGCTTTGCCAATGCCGGCGTCGATATCCGCGGCCTCGGCATCGACCAGCTCTTCGCGCCGCTGCCGCTCGGCATCGCGGCGGGGCTGTTTCTCGGCAAGCAGGTCGGTATTTTCGGCAGCGTGTGGCTCTCGGTCAAACTCGGCATTGCGGGCAAGTTGCGCGGTGCGACCTGGCTGCAAATCTACGGCGTCGCGATGCTCTGCGGCATCGGCTTCACGATGAGCCTGTTCATTGGCGGCCTCGCCTTTCCGGGCGATGCGCTGCTGGTCGAGGAAGCGAAGATCGGCATATTGATGGGCTCGCTCGCGGCAGCGCTCATCGGCTTTGCGGTGCTGCGCCTTGCACCGCTGCACCCCGAACACGACACGATCGAAAATGACTCCGACGCCGAAATCGCCGCCGACGGCGATGTGCGTGACACGTCCGAAGCCCCGGTCTAAGCAGCCGGCCATGAACAGACTGATTTCGCTGTCGCTGATCGCCGCCGCAGCCCTCGCCGGCTGCGCCACGACCGACTCCGAGGATCCCGCCGCCAACCCCGGCGTCGCGACGCTTGACGTGCGCCGCACCGCCGCCTCGACGAAGGCGCTCGATGAAATCGCTGCCGCCTATCTTCGCCTCAGCCTCGAGATCGGGACGCACGAGCCGGGCTATATCGATGCCTATTACGGCCCGCCCGAGCTCCAAAAGGCGGCCGAAGCCGCGCCGCGCGACAAACCCGCGCTGCTCGCGGCGACGCGCGCGCTGATGACCGAAGTCGATCTCGCCGCACGGCGTATTTCCGATCCGCCGGCGAAGCGCCGCGCAGCCTTCCTCCGCGCCCAGCTCCGCGCCGCCGAGACGCGGCTGCTGATGATGCAGGGCACGCGCTTCGCTTTCGCCGACGAGGCCGAACGGCTGTTCGGCGTGCGCCCGCGGCTGCAGCCGCTCGCGAGTTACGACGGCGAACTCGCGAAAATCGAGACGCTCGTTCCCGGCGACGGCGCGCTCGCCGACCGCGTCGAGTCCTGGCTCGACGCCTTCACCATTCCGAAGGACCGGCTGCAGAAGACCTTCGACGCCGCGATCGCGCGCTGCCGCGGGCGGAGCGCCGCACATATCCCGATGCCGGCGGATGAGAGCTTCCGGCTCGAATTCGTCACGGGCAAGAGCTGGAGCGGCTATAATTATTATCAGGGCGGATATCACAGCCTGATCCAGGTCAACACCGACCTGCCGATCCGCCTGTCGCGCGCGCTGGATCTCGGCTGTCACGAAGGCTATCCGGGGCACCATCTGCTCAACATGAAGCTCGAGGAAAAGCTCGTGAAGGAGCGCGGCTGGGCCGAATTCAGCGTCTATCCGCTCTACAGTCCGCAGAGCCTGATCGCCGAAGGCAGCGCCAATTACGGCATCGACCTCGCCTTTCCCGAAAGCAGCAAGGCCGATACCGAACGCGACGTGCTGATGCCGATTGCCGAGATCGCGGTGCCGTCCGACGATCGCTACTGGCAGCTCTTGGCGGCGATCAAGCGCGCGTCGGGCGCGCGACTGACGATCGCGCAGAAATATCTCGACGGCGAAATCGACCGGCCGACCGCGGTCGCATTGACGCAGAAATATCTGCTCGTCTCGCCGCAGCGCGCCGAACAATCGGTGAGCTTCACCGACCAGTATCGCAGCTATGTGATCAACTACGGCCTCGGCGAGGCGATGGTGCGCGCCTGGGTCGAACGCGGCAAGCCGAGCCGCGACGAGATGTGGCGGCGCATGGCAAGGATCGTCAGCGAACCCACATTGCCTTCGGACCTGCTCGCGCGCTGACGCGGCGGCGGATCATTCCGCCGCCATCGCCATTTCGACGCGCTGCGGACCGCGGATCACACCGCCGGGGGTCGGCCCCTGCATTTCGCCATCCTTGAACGTCACCACGCCCGACTTGATCGTCGCGACATAGCCGTCGGCCTTTTGCAGCAACCGCTTGCCGCCCGCGGGCAGGTCGAAAGCGAGCCAGGGTTTGCCGAGCTTGATCGCATCCATGTCGATCACGTTGAGATCGGCGAGATAGCCCGGCGCGAGGACGCCGCGGTCTTCCAGACCATAGAGCAGCGCGGTGTCGCGGCACTGGCGCTTCACAGCATGTTCGAGCGCGATGCGCTTGCCCGCGCGGTCGCGGACCCAGTGCTGGAGCATGAAGGTCGGCGAGGCCGCGTCGCAGATCGTCCCGCAATGCGCGCCGCCGTCCGACAGGCTGTTCACCGTATCGTCGGCCGCCTGCAGGTCCTCGAGGAAATTGAGGTTGCCGTCGCGGTAGTTCAAAATCGGGAAATAGATGAAGCCCTTGCCGTCGTCCTTCATCAGCAGGTCATAGGCATATTCGGCCGGCGAAACGCCCGCCGCGGCGGCACGGCCCGCGATGCTCTCGTCCATCTTCGGCTCGTAATTGAAATCGGGGTCCATTTCGAAGTGGACCGGCCAGCCCTCGGCAACGATCTTGAGGAAGTCGATGATGTCGCTTTCGGGCCAGACATTGTCCTCCGAAATCATCCGTGCCCTGAACGCCGGGTCCTTCAGCTTCGCGAGCTGCTGATCCCACGGCAGGTCGATGATTTCGTTCCACGCGGGCTTGAAACGGAACGGGTGCACCGTTCCCTGCCACGCCATGATGATGCCGTTACCGCGCAGCGCAATCTGTGCGACGATGTTCGCACCGGTCGCGTTCTGGCGGCGCATTTCGTCGATCTGCTCCTCGAGCGGCAGTTCCTTGGCGATCGACTGGAGCGCGGCGAAGGTCACCGGCAGCCCCGTTTCGCGGCTGAGATCGCCCATCCATTGAAACTCGTTCCACTCGCGCTTCAAATCGCTCGCCATTTCGAACACGCCATAACCGACACGGCCCATCGCGCGGCCGATCGCGATCAATTCCTCGGCGGTGGCGGTGGTGCCGGGGACAAGCTCGCCGTCGATCGACTTGTGAAGGACAGTGCGACTCGTCGAGAAACCGAGCGCGCCCGCGCGCACGCCTTCCTCGACGATGCGCGACATTTCCGCAATGTCCTCATCGGTCGGAATCGCGCCGGGTTTCTCACGGTCGCCGAGCACATAGGCGCGGACGGCGCCGTGCGGGACGTGGCACGCGACGTCGACGGTGCGCGGCAGCCTTTCGAGCGCGTCCATATATTCGGGAAAGGTCTCCCAGTCCCACGACATGCCCTCGGCGAGCGCGGTGCCGGGAATATCCTCGACGCCTTCCATCAGCGAAATCAGCCATTCGTGGCGGTCGGGCTTGGCGGGCGCGAAGCCGACACCGCAATTGCCCATCACGACGGTGGTGACGCCATGCCAGCTCGACGGCGCCATTTCGGCGTCCCACGTCGCCTGCCCGTCATAATGGGTGTGGACGTCGACGAAACCGGGGGTGACGATCTTGCCGCTGGCGTCGATTTCCTCGCGCGCCGCGCCGAGCTTTTCGCCGACAGCGACAATCCGGTCGCCGTCGATCGCGACATCCGCGACAAAGGGCGCTCCGCCCGAACCATCGACGACGGTGCCGCCGCGAATCACCAGATCATGCATCCCGACTCTCCCGATTTTTAGTTTCAGGGGAAAACCTATCATCAAAATCGCCCGATGCAAATCAGCGCGCCGCGCGCGCGGGAACGCGCTATGATGATCCGATCAAAGCAATGGGAGTCGATGCCATGATCCGCCCGCTTACCCTCGCCATCCTGCTCGCCGTTTCAGCCACGCCGCTCGCCGGACATGAGGCTGCACCAGATTACAAGGCCGCGCTCGCCGATCCCGCACGCCCGGCCGCCGACCGCGAACGCGACGCGGCACGCAAGCCTGCCGGCCTGCTCGCCTTCGCCGGGATCAAGCTCGGGCAGAAGGTCGGCGATTTCGTCATGGGCGGCGGCTATGTCACCCGCCTGCTCGCCGCCGCGGTCGGCCCGACGGGCAAGGTCTATGGCTTCCAGCCCGCCGAGTTCATCGCGTTCAAGAAACAATATGGCGACGATCAGGCCGCGGTCGACGCGGCTTACGGGAATGTCGACGCGGTCGCCGGTTCCTTCGCCGCCCCCGCCTTTCCCGAACCGCTCGACACGATCATCACCGTCCAGAATTTCCACGATCTTTATCTGAAGCCCTTTCCCGAAGGCACGGGCGACAAGGCGAGCGCGGCGCTGTTCGCGGCGCTGAAGCCCGGCGGCGCATTGGTCGTTGTCGACCACAGCGCGGCGAAGGGCAGCGGCACGACGCTGTCCGACAGCCTGCACCGGATCGACAAGGATGCGGTGGTCGCCGCGCTGACCAAGGCCGGTTTCAGGCTGGAGGCGGAAAGCGACCTCTATCGCCGCCCCGCCGATCCGCGCAGCGCCAATGTCTTCGACAAGGAAATCCGCGGCAAGACCGACCAGTTCACGCTGCGCTTTCGCAAACCGGGGTAAGGAATGACCGGCGGCGATCGGGAAATCGACTGCCGGCACGAGGGGATCAAGGGACCGGTGCTGCGCGCGAAATTTGTGCGCAAGCGACAACGAGTATCCGGCCGTCAACCCGGCAAAGGGCCGGGGTCTCGACGATGCATCAAAACCGATAGGCCACGATACCGGCCTTCGCCGGAATGACGGGTTTCGTTATCATGACGTTCCCTTTCCCGGTCCCATATAGCCGAAGAGGAATGCGGCGACTTTACGGATTTGTATTTCCTCGGCG
>NZ_JAEMQX010000207.1 GCF_016463645.1 Sphingopyxis sp.
GCGGGGGGGTGGGTCGGCGGTGCCGCTGCGCTCATCTGGCTGTTCGGCATGCGCAAGGATCTGGCGGTGCACGGGATGCCGCCGCTCTCGATGCTCGCCTTCTGGCTCACCGCCGCGACAGGCCTCGCGGCGACATGGAGCGCGCTCCGCATGGGTCTGCCCGGCGTCGGGCGCGATTATGGCGGTTGGCGCTGGGCGGTCGGGGCGTCGCTGTCGCTGCCGCTCGCGGCGCTGTTCGCCTGCATCGCCGATGGTCATGCCGCGATGGAGGCGGCGCGGCACGGTTTCGGTCTTCGCTGCCTCGTGCAGGGGTTCGTATCCGGGCTGGGCGTCGGTGCCGCGCTGTTCTTCTGGCTTCGAGCGAGCGCACCGACTTCGCCGACGCGCGCGGGCTGGGTCATCGGCATCGCGGCGGGCGCGGCGGGTGCGACGATCGTGGCGCTCCACTGCTCCAGCGACGAGGTTGTCCATATCGCGCTCTGGCACGGAAGCGCGGTGCTGTTCTCGGCTGTCGCCGGCCGTTTGATCCTCCCCCGTTTCCTGCGCTGGTAGCCGGTCGCGCCGGAACCCGTCATCCGCCGGGGGGGCGGCTTGCGCGCGAAAGGCGAAATGCTGTGGCACGCGCAATGAATAGAGGATTTTACGCAGCTTGATCGCCCACCCGGAAAGAAGGTGGTGAGCCCTGCTGGGTTCGAACCAGCGACCTACTGATTAAAAGTCAGTTGCTCTACCGACTGAGCTAAGGGCCCAACGCGGCCTGCCGAAGCGGGCTTTGCGAAGTGAGCCGTCGCCCTAGTGCGCCGATGCCTTCCGGTCAACCGGCTTCGGACGCGTCAGACGCGCGGCGAGCTGGCGAATGCTGCGGCCGGTCAACGGATGCTGCCATGCGGGCACGATCGCGCGGAGCGGGCCGAGGACGAAGGCGCGTTCGGCGATCGCGGGGTGCGGTATGGTGAGCGCGCTGTCGGACCAAGCGCCGCCGGACCAGAGCAATATGTCGAGATCGAGCGTGCGCGCGCTCCAGCGCTGACCGGTGCGGCGACCGAAGCTCGCCTCGATTTCCTGCAATCGCTCGAGCATTTCGGGCGGGCTGAGTTCGGAGGCGACGAGTGCGACCGCATTGGCATAGCGGCGCCGCGACGGGCCGATCGGGTCGCTCGCGATGATCGGGCTCGCATCGACGGCTTCGATGTCGTCGCTCTCCAGCGCCGCAAGCGCCGCGAGCAACACCGCACGCGGGTCGCCGTGGCGCGCATGGCGCCGGTTCGATCCGAGACCGATGGCATAAAGGGGAAGCGGCCTTGCGTTGCTCATGGCCGCGCGCCTATCGCAGAAATGTGGAAATTGACAGCCCATTGCCCGGAACCGAGCCGCCGCGCGATTGCCCGCGTTGCCCGCGGCTGGTCGGGCTGCGACGGGAATGTCAGGCCGAACATCCCGACTGGTGGAACGCGCCGGTCCACGCCTTCGGCGATCCCGATGCCTGGCTGGCGTTCGCGGGCCTCGCACCGGGCAAGCACGGCGCGAACAGGACGGGGAGGCCGTTTACCGGCGACTATGCCGGCGACCTCTTGTTCGCGACGCTTGCCGAATTCGGTCTGAGCAAGGGGCGATACGACGCCCGCATCGACGACGGGCTTGCGTTGACGGGTGCGATCATCGTCAACAGCGTCAAATGCCTGCCGCCGCAGAACAAGCCGATCCCGTCGGAAATCGCGAACTGCCGGCCCTTTTTCGAAAGGCAGCTTGCGACCCTGCCGAACGTGCGCGTGATCATCGCCCTGGGACGGATCGCGCATGATGCGGCCTTGCGTGCGGCGGGTGAGCGCCTCGCGGCGCATCCCTTCGCGCATGGCGCTGTCCACGCGCTATCCGACGGTCGGTATCTGGTCGATAGCTATCACTGCTCGCGCTACAACACGAATACCGGGCGCTTGACGCCGGAGATGTTCGCCGACGTGTTCCGCGCGGCGATTGCGCTCCGGGATCAGACGAGCGGGCCGAATTCCTCGACCAGCCCGCGATAAAGCGCGCGCTTGAACGGGACGATCAGCTTCTCTATCTCGTTCAGTTCGGCCCACTTCCAAGCGCGGAATTCCTGATGCGCGGTGTGAATGTCGACGTCGCTGTCTTCGCCCATGAAGCGCATCAGGAACCAATGCTGGCGTTGGCCGCGATATTTGCCGCCCCATATCTTGCCGATGAGGTGGTCGGGCAGGTCGTAGAAATATTCGTCGCGGCTGCGCGCGATGATCTCCACCAGTCCGCCGTGTACCCCCGTTTCCTCGCCGAGCTCGCGGATCGCCGCCTGTTCGGCGTCTTCGCCCTCGTCGATACCGCCCTGCGGCATCTGCCACGCTTCGGTCGTGGTATCGAGGCGCTGCCCGACGAAGACGCGGCCGTCGCGGTTGGCGAGCATGACGCCCGCGCAGGGACGATAGGGGAGTTTGCTGTGATCGATCATGCCGCCCCGTTAGCTTCGGCGACGATCGCCTTCAATACGGTCAATGCCCCGCGAATATCTTCGCGAGCGCTCGGGATGCTCTGCGACAGGTTGATATAGCCGTGGATCGTGCCTTTGGCTTCGCGATAGGTCGTCGGCACACCCGCTTCGATAAGCTTTGCGGCATAGGCGCGGCCCTGATCGCGCAGAGGATCGAGACCGGCGGTGATCAGCAGCGTCGGCGGCAGCCCCTCGGCCGGGAAATCAAGCGGCGAAGCGCGATAGTCGGCGGGATCCGCGGCATAGTGATTGCCGAACCAGGTCATGCTGCCCTTGGTGAGCAGATGACCCTCGCCGAAATCGCGATAGCTCTGCCAATCGTCGTGCGTCGTGACCGCGGGATATATGGGGTGGATCGCGATGACGGGCTTCGATGCCGGCTTGTCGCGCAGCGTGAGCGCGGTCGCGATCGTCAGATTGCCGCCGGCGCTCTCGCCCGAGAGTACGAGCCCGGTACACGGGATATTGTCGGCGACCCAGCGCGTTGCCGCTTCGCAATCGATCGGCGCGGCGGGGAAGGGGTGTTCGGGCGCGAGACGATAGTCGACCGCGATCACGGGCATGTCGAGCAGGCGCGCCGCCTCGGCACAATAGGGATCGTGGGTATCGAGATCGCCGATCACCCAGCCGCCGCCATGATAGAAGACCATGACCGGCCCGGCTTCGCGATCCGGACGATTATCGTAGATGCGAATGGCGAAATCGCCCGCGGGTCCGGGAATTCTGCGGTCCTCGACATGCGCGATCTCGCCCCGCGGAACGTCGGCGAGCTGGCCCATCACCCGGAACATCTCGCGCCCGCCCTCGGGCGGCATATCCTCCATCTTCGGCCCCTCCTGCGCATTCAGGAAAGCAAGGAAGGCGGCCACGTCGGGGCGCGTGAAGGGGGTGGTGCCGTCGGTCATTCGCGTCTCTCCCTGGTCGCTGTTTTCGCCATGCTATTCGGTATCCGCGGGGCAAATTCAATCCCGAAATGAAACTCACCTGTGCTTCACCCTTTGCGGCGTACAATTTTTTCTCAATTGCGGCTTGGCGCCGAGGGGCCTACGCCCTTGTCACAGGTTCGCAAAAAATCGAGGCAGAGGAAAAAATGGCGACAGCGGTAGAGGACCGGGCCGACGATCGGCAGTCCCCCCTTTCGGATGCGGTGGTAGTCAGATTTGCGGGCGACAGTGGCGACGGGATGCAGCTGACCGGCGGTCAGTTCACCCTCTCGTCGGCGCTCGCGGGCAACGACTTTGCGACGTTCCCCGACTTTCCTGCCGAGATTCGGGCGCCGCAGGGCACCCTGTTCGGCGTCTCGGCCTTCCAGATCAATTTCGGTTCGTCGGCGATCGACACCGCCGGCGATGCGCCCGACGTGCTCGTCGCGATGAACCCGGCGGCGCTCAAGACCAACGTGCCGCAGCTGAAGCAGGGTGGGCTGATCATCGCCGACGAGGGCGAGTTCAACGAGCGCAACCTCGCCAAGGCGAAATATGAGGCAAACCCGCTCGATGACGGCAGCCTTGCGAAATGGCAGCTTCTGAAACTCAACATCAGCCAGCTCACCATGGACGCGGTGAAGCCCTTCGGCCTCGGCAACAAGGAGGCGCTGCGCTGCAAGAATATGTGGACGCTGGGGCTCGCGCTCTGGATGTTCGACCGCGACCG